>JAJDCT010000272.1 GCA_029260695.1 Phycisphaeraceae bacterium | reverse complement strand
CCATATGGCTGAGGCCACCGCCAGTGTCGCCCAGCCGGTCATGTGCATGTCGTAGGAAGCGATCCTCGCCTGGCGTTGCAGGAACAGGCACGTCCCGGCGGCCAGCGCAGAGATCACGGCCAGTTTGTGGTCGCGCAGCACGCAGCCGATCCAGAACACGCCCATAACCACTAGCAACCCCATCCCCACCGATACGACACGGGCCCGGAAGATCAACTGCTCGGTTGACGAGGTTTTGGGGGTCAGCCCGGTCCACGCCAGCATGTCCATCCAGATCACCATCGGTGGCTTGACGATCCGCGGGTCGCCGTTGCGTGTCGGCATCAGCCAGGCGTTGGGGTCCGCCGGGATGTCCTGCCAGCCGTGCTGACGCAGCCAGGTCTCCTGAGCGCTCAGTAGCGCGATGTTTTCCATTGTCCGTTTTGAGTCTGCACGGCCCACCGTTACCAGCATCGGCACCGCGCAGACCACTAGCACGGCCAGCAACATCAGCCAGGCGGTCGTGTTCTTACAACGGGCCCGGGAAGGCTGGTCGTGATTCTGAGCCAGGCCCCCCCCCGATAGCCGGGTCCCGTCGCTGGGTTGAGTGTCTGCCATAAATCGTGACGCCGCCTGGGATGGTATCTTGTGCTGGTCACCCTATACTCGCATATCCCCCGGGCGCTGCAAGCTTGCGAGCCGGGCTACGACTACACAGTCGGGTAAACCCAGGGGTACACGAGTATGAATCCAAGCGGACACATGATCCAAGGATTGGCAAGATCTCGCATGGCTTGGGCGTTTGCCGGGCTGATGCCGTTTGCTGCGTTCCTGACAGGCTGTGACACGGGGGAGCAACTGAATCCATCTTTCCCGCTAACGCTAAAGCGAGCCGAGGCCGAACTACGATGGATGCGAGACCACCCCGTGACGCTACGTCGGCCTGTCATCGTGCTTGGCGGATGGGGCGACCTGATGGGGCTCCCCCCGGCGTATCTCGCGGAACAACTCCGCTTGGCTGCCGGTGACGAGAGGGTGATCTCGATCGGTTTTGGGATGTGCCACACCTTCGATGCATGCCGAAACAGGGTGATTAACCGCGTCGAGGCCGGGTTCCCATCGGATGATGAACTCTGGAGCCGTGAGGTTGATGTCGTTGGTTTTTCGATGGGGGGGCTGGTTGCACGCTACACCGCTTCGCCACAGGGTGACGATGAAACACCACGCCGGCTGCGGATCGCCAGGCTGTACACGATTAGCACACCTCACCGAGGCGCTTTCATGTCTAAGATCATCGCCCCCGGCCAGCTGGCCCGTGACATGCACGCGGGCTCTGTGTTCCTTGAGAAACTCGACCGTGGCCTGGCGTCGGCCGACTACACCGTCGTGCCGTATGTCCGTCTGGCAGACATCACCGTGGGTGCTCAAAACGCGGCGCCAGAGGGGCAATCCCCTTGGTGGTTGCCCGCCCGTGCGTTCTCAAGATCACACACCGACGCCTACCGTGATCCGCGCCTCATCGCTGAACTTGCCCGCAGGCTGCGAGGGGAATCGCCGTACACCACCGAGCCCCCGACACCGTTGCCGCCCAGCGTGACGGCTTCAGACCCATCCGGTTGAATCGCAGACGGGATGAATGGCTACTCTCTGTGCCTGGCCGGTCTAAGCATCCACCCGCTTGCAGCGAGCATGATTAACGATGTCGAAGGTTCGGGCGCGACCCGGATTTCTCCTGTGACGTGCAGGCGGGACGCGTCCCACGTAAGCCCCGGCGAGAGTTGCGGGTACGCGATCTGATGAAACAGGCTGCCGGGGGTGATCGACCCGAAGTCAAGGATGTCGAATAGCTCGCCACCGACGGGCACGAAGTCATCGATCAACAGCAGTTGGAGGATCCCGCCGGGGTTCAACTGCCCGGTGACGATCAACCGGTCGTGCAGGCCCGCCGTTCCGCCGAGCTCGATCCGAAGGATGGCGTCAGCCAACTGGGTGTAGTCACCGTCGACGGTGAATGTGCCGGCGCTGGCACCTGGCATCATCGTGGCGTCGGGGCCCAGCATGAGGTCGCTAGCGAGCGTGCCGTTGCCGGAAACGGTTTTGCCCACGCCGCTGACGGAAAACTCAAAGGGTAAGCCATCCCGGGAAATGCTTAACTGGCTGCCAGACACGACGTGCAGGCTCGCCTGGAAATCAACCTGGCCCGGTCCCGACAGGTCAAGCGAAGAAACCGGGTCGTTGGCAAGGATCACACCTTGTATCTGCGTGGTGCCGTCCACCAACTCAAGTCCCGAACCCTGCCCGACACCGAGGTCCCCCGTGATGTTCAACATACCAGCGCCGATACGGCTGAGGGTCACACCCGAGCCGATAGTGACCGGGCCCGTCACCGTCATATTCGTGTCGAATGCATTGCTGATGAATAATCTTGTGTCGTCTCGAGCGTTGGGCTGGGAATACAGGATGAGGGAGGAGTCAGCGGTGACCTGGACGCCGCCTTGAATAAGCAGGGGAGACGAGAGGCTGTTCCCCGGGCCTCTGTTTGAGGCCAATTCGCCGCCTGCGAGTGTGAAGTTATTCGAGGCACTGGGTGCAAATATTTCAAGGCGTCCGCCGTTGAGGGTGATGTGGGAAGTGCCGAGGGTCATCTCCAAGGAAACCAAGCCTTCATTGATAATGACATCGCCGCTGTAATTCGGATTGTCTGCGCCAAAGTCCAGCCGGCCGAATGTATTTTTCGTCAACGTGCCATGGCCGCTAATGGGGATGTCGATAAGCCCGGAACCGATCAGGTATTCGGTCGCATCGATCGAAAGGGTAGGCACGAAGACGTGGGTGGACAGGATCCCTAAGTGATCCAAACGGACGGTGCCAAGCGGGATGGGCGACCCGGGCTCGAAGTCGAAGCGGACGTCGCCGCCGTTGAGGGTCAGGTCTGTATTGGCGGGGATCGATCCGGGTGTGACGAACCGCAACTCCCCCTTGTTAACCGTCGTCGAACCTGTGTAGGTGTTGTTGCCATGCAGCGCCAGTGTTCCGATGGAGGACTTGACTAACGAGACCGCGCCGGCCTGATTGTCAACGATGTCCGCGGTGATATTTGTGGTGCTGGAGCTCGCGGCGATGAAGATAAGCTCGGCATCGGGTTGTGAACCCCCGACACCCCCGGCCCCCCCTGCGGTGAGGCTGCCGTTGGTGATATCCATCGTGCCGCCGACCCGCAATAGGCCTCCCGATGTGACATTCAGTGTATGCCCGCCTAAGTCTAGTGCAGTCGATGTGGTCGTGTTCCATACCAGGGAGTTGATCGTTGTGTCCGCAGTGAGTGATGTCGGCTCACTCACCACGCGGACGTTGTCCGTTGCAGCGGCACCCTCGACCTGGTCGGGTCTGCCCGCCGGGTCCAAGGCGCGGATGCCTCGGCCCGAGACGAGGTCATACGTCGCGAAGTCGGTCCCCGCGGCATCCGCCTCGACGATAGCCCAGCCGCCGATGGTGCCGTTGGATAATGAAGGTGTCGGGTTGAGTATGAGTGTTGGATCACCGGGGCCGGCCCCGCCCAGTTCGCCGAATCCTTGCTCGCCAAAAGTGACCACCGCACCTGGTTGGCGGTCAAACGATCCAAGCACAAGGCTGGTCGGTTGTGTTTCAGCCCCGCTACTGACCCTGAAGATCGAATCGCCGCCGGACATCGTGACGTGTCCCAGTGTCTCGGTGGTGACATCCTGGAACTCCTTGGTGACCTGCAGAAGCCCGCCTGCCATGATGATCGGGATGTTGTCACCGATCCGTTCGTGATGGGTTAATAAAATCCCGCCGCGGTTCAGGACGATCTCGCTGGTGGTCGTTAGTAGTCCCTGGCCTCGGAGGTTCAGCTCGGCACGCTTGCCGTCCAATGCGATCGTCGTCCGCCCGGTGTAAGAAGCGGTGGTGCTGCGGAGGGCCAATCTGCCACGGCTGAGTGTCATTGCCCCGCCAGTGACATCCCCCGACAACGTAAGCCACGCTCGTCCACCCGAGAGGATCGACCCGACATCGCCGAGGTCCACCCGACCGGTGATGTCACTGAAATCGCTGGAGCTCTGGAGTACACCACCGAAAGCGTACCCCGTGGAATTCAGCAGGTGGATGTCACTGGCGATCGTGCCTTCGAAGGTTCCAAAAACCGCATGACGCTCCGCGACGGTGATTGGCGAATTGAAGGTCTGATTGGGGAGCCTCATCCAGAACACACCCCGTTCCACATTGATAGCTTGACCCGGCTGATTGGCGTTGAATCCGAAGGAAAATAGGCTATCGGTCGCCTTGGTGATCTGGGTCACACCTAGCAACCCACCCGTATCAGAGAAAGAGATGTCCCCCGAGCGGACCGTGAGATTGGTTTGGTTTACGGTCAGCGAGTTTGAGAGGTTAAGCCCGCCTCCGTCTACGACCAGTTCTGAAACCGTGATGGGCGCGGCGACAAGCAACGAACCACCTTCCAGCGTGAGTTTGTTCGGTACCGATCCAAAGCTGTTGGAGTGGTTTGCGATGACGGACCCCGAGCCGGTCCCCGGGGGGAAACTAAACTCACTGTTGATAATCGTTGTCTCGCCGGTATATGTGTTCGCCCCGTTCAACCTCACGTCAATGATGCTGAGATTCCCGGTCCCCGAGATTGTTCCGTTGATATGGGTGGGTGACGTACCCCCGTCTTGGCCATGGATCTTGCTGTCCGCGGTCAACTCGATCGGCCCGTTGAGGTGGGTGGGCGTCGAGGTCGATCCCACACCCACACTCCGCCCAAGCGTCCCGCCATTGAGGATGATTTTTTCAGTTGCGAGCGTGACACCCACGGGGTTCAAGTGGCCACCGGGGTTGATGATCGTCGCGTCGGTGTTGGTGCCGCTGCCAGCACCCAAGGCGGAGTCACTGCGGACAACCAGCGTGGCCCCGTCTTCGACGACGGTCTGTCCTGTGTAGGTATTGATACCGGTGAGTGCGGTCTCCCCGCCCTTGGTGATCAGCGACCCGGGCCCGGAGATGGCGCCGATGATCACGCCACCGGCCCCGCCGTCGAGTGTGAGGTTGCCCGTTAGCTCGACGTTGCCGTTGGCGGTCCAACTGGTGGCCTTGATCGTGCCTCCGTCGGAGGCAATCGGCCCGCCGAGTTGGAAGTTACTGCCCTCCAGCAGGCCGCCGAGCAGAGAGATCTTTTCGTTTGCGATTGTTCGGCCGGACCCTATGAACAGCGAACCGTTGGGGGTCACCACCGTGCCATCGGCATCGACGCCGGTCCCCGCGCCCAAGGCGAGATCGTCGAAAGCGAGCAGCCGGCCGTCCTGCACCGTGGTGATGCCGGTGTAGCTGTTTGCCTTGCTCACGAAGAGCCCGACGCCCGTGGTGTTAAGGCGCAGCCCGCCGGCGCCGCTGATCGAGGCATCAAACCTGCCGAGCCCACCCGCTGCGGTGAGCTCCCCAGAGATCGTGACCGGCCCCTGGACCTTCCATTGACCGCCAGACAGTGATCCATTTACCACGTCAAGCGGGCCGTTGGTCGTCCAGTTGCGTCCGGTGACCAGGCCGCTGTTGAGTTGGATCGGGCCGGACAAGGTCCAGTCCTGCCCGTCGATGGGGCCGCCGGTGAGCGTCCCGCCATCAAGGGTGATCTTCTCATTGGGGAGCGATACGGAGTTGCTGGTGATTTCAAGCGTTCCGCCGGCGTTGATGAAGGTGCCGTCCAAGTCGACGCCCGTGCCGGCACCGAGGCTGTTGTTGTCTCGGACGCGCACGGCGGCATTGGTGATGTGGGTCACGCCTGTGTAAGTGTTCGCGCCGTTGAGGTGGGCCGTGCCGCCGCCGAAGATGTTCAGCCCGCCTGCGCCGCTGAGGGATGCCGCGGGTGCGATTTCCTCGCCGATCAGTGCGCTAAAGCCTGTGGCGATGGAAAGATCCAGGTCGGTCGCCAGAACCAGGTCGCCGCTGCCAAAAAGCAGCTGGCCGTCCTGGACATCAATCAAAGCCGAGCTGCCGTTGCCGTCGAACGTGATGGTGGTTGAGGCCAGGCCGAGTTGGAAGGGGTTGTTGTAGGTGAGTGTCCCGACGGTCGTGATCGGGTCGGTCACGAACACCAAAGCGTCGGTGGCCGGGAAACCCGGGCCGAAGATCGCGTGGTCCCCAGCGGCGATCGGCACACCCGCGCTCCAGTTGGCGGGGTCGTTCCAAGACGTCAAGCCCCCGGCCTGCCAGGTCGAAGTGATCTGTGCAGATAGCGCAAGCGGATGAGTCAGGTAGATGTGCGCAATGATGATATAGGCAAGGGCGCTGGCCCCTTGGCGGGCGTTGAATAACCGCATGAACCCTCCGGGAGAAAAAGGGTGAACTTGGGAGAAAGCCAAACCCGAATCTATCTTATATAAGAACCCTGTCAATACTTTTTTTACGCATATTGGTCAGTATTGTGAGATCTGCAGCGGTTGGAGACTGATCGGGGACAGCTATCTTGCCTGTCTTAACTTTTTCATTGCTGTGAGGTGCGGCACCAACTATGGACCGGGCACTCGGCGGGGAAGCTCTAGGCAAGAAGCGTGCTGTTCGCACCGTGCAGTCGGCGCATGAAAAAACCCCGTGGTGGATACGGGGCTTCTGCAAATGCCTCCCG
>JAJDCT010000271.1 GCA_029260695.1 Phycisphaeraceae bacterium | reverse complement strand
TCTGCGCCGCCGGTCAGCTCGATCGCACCGGTCACGTCGGTGGTGCGGAAGTAGAACTGGGGCTTGTAGCCGGCGAAGAACGGGGTGTGACGCCCGCCCTCTTCCTTGGTCAGGACGTAAATCTCACCCTCGAACTTGGTGTGGGGTGTGATGGACCCGGGCTTGGCGAGGACCTGGCCACGCTCGATGTTGTCCTTCTCGACACCACGCAGGAGGCAACCGACGTTGTCGCCGGCGATGCCCTCATCGAGGGTCTTGGTGAACATCTCGACGCCGGTGACGGTGGTCTTCTGGGTGTCGGTGAACCCGACGATCTCGACGGCGTCGCCGACCTTGACCACGCCACGCTCGATACGACCGGTGGCGACGGTGCCGCGGCCCTTGATCGAGAAGACGTCTTCGATCGACAGCAGGAACGGCTTGTCCATCTCACGCTCGGGCTCGGGGATCCAGGTGTCGATGGCGTCCATCAGCTCCTGGATGCACTTCGCCTTCTCGGGATCGCCCGGGTTCTCAAGAGCGGGGAACGAAGCGCCCTTGATGATCGGGGTATCGTCTTCGAAGTCGTACTTGGCCAGCAGCTCCTGGACCTCAAGCTCGACCAGCTCAAGGAGCTCGGGGTCGTCGACGAGGTCGATCTTATTCAGGAAGACCACGAGCTTGGGCACGTTTACCTGGCGGGCGAGCAGGACGTGCTCGCGGGTCTGGGGCATCGGGCCGTCGGCGGCCGACACAACCAGGATCGCGCCGTCCATCTGGGCGGCACCGGTGATCATGTTCTTGACGAAGTCGGCGTGGCCCGGGCAGTCGACGTGGGCGTAGTGCCGGTTTTCTGTTTCGTACTCGACGTGCGAGGTGGCGATCGTCATTATCTTGGTCGCGTCACGACGGCCATCCGATTCAGACGCCTTGGCGACCTCGTCGTAGGGCTTATGTGTAGCAAGCCCCTTGGCGGCTTGAACGGCAGTGATGGCCGCGGTCAGGGTTGTTTTGCCATGGTCAACGTGGCCGATTGTGCCAACGTTTACGTGGGGCTTGGTACGCTCGAATACAGCCTTCGCCATCGTCAAAAACCTCCGCCTAACAGTCTGTGTTATCTGGTCGTTTATGGGCCGTCGTGTTAGACGCCAACGGGCCTGACCGTGATCGAGTTTCCAATACACTGCGTCCGACAGCCGGGCCTACGCCCGACACAAAAAACCGCCTCAAAAGCCACCCATGGGATTTGAACCCACGACCTCTCCCTTACCAAGGGAGTGCTCTACCACTGAGCTAGGGTGGCGGCCCTGTCTACATACAGCCCGGCACCCTTGACGCTTGAGGCTGTGGCCGAATCTCAAGACTCGGCACTTTAGCGACTTCACTCCGATTGACAAGGGGCGTCGAACTGGCTTTGTAACCAATCCGCGCCCCTAACATCCGGCCGCCGCCAAACCAGCGCTGACTTATCCACCGGCGTCGGGCTCAGACCCCGTTGCCGACAGGAGGGAAAATTTAACACCCCCTCCCCCAGACGTCAAACCAGACAGGGTAATTCACACACTTTACACCGGATGAAATCGCAAGCCGCTGAGATCTGAAACACCTGTTTCTGGGAGATCTAATTAATCTCAACAAATTGTTTAATAAGCACTTATATCAACACATGCGAAACTGTCGGCTTTGGAACAACGGCATCGACAGCCCCAGCCGGCCTTACCGGCCCGGCTGGATTGTCTGTTCAGTCTCGCCGACCTATGATAATGAGTCGGAAACCCCGGCCGGCAAGGCACTTCACCGGGCCCCCGGATGGGCCCTTGGATGGGCCCTTGGATGGCCCCCCGGATGACCACCGGGCCTGACCCCGAGCCGACCCAAGGAGCATGATGACCCAGGACGATTCGCCAACCCAGGACTCGCTGACCCTCTTCGATCGTGTAGAGCAGGTCATCGAACGCATCCGCCCGGCTGTACAGTCTGATGGCGGCGATCTGGAACTGGTCAACGTCACCGACGAAGGCGTCGTCCAGGTCCGCCTGCACGGGGCATGCATCGGCTGCCCGTCCAGCAGCATGACCCTGCACATGGGCATCGAGCGGAACGTCCGCGAGAAGATCCCCGAAATCACAGGCGTCGAACAGGTGAGCTAACCACACCCCCCGCCCCCCCGGTACGTCACGGCGGGCCTCAGGACGAGAATCTCCAAGCCACGGCATAAAAGTGGACTTGGCTGGCAGGGTCAGGAGACCAAGGCATGCTCGCACTCACACGCCGCGTCGGTGAAGAAATCGTCATAGGCGATCCCAAAAACCCCCAAGGCGTCATCCGCATCGTCGAGATCCAAGGCGACAAGGTCCGCCTGGCTTTCGACTTCCCCCGCGAAACCGCCATCAACCGCCGGGAGCTTGCCGACCAGAAGGCGAGAGGTGAAAAACCCCCCACAGGCCCCGCCACCGGGAAGTCGGGTAACAACGGCGGGCAGAAGTAGTTTTACCCCCCTTCTTACGCAGTTATCTACAGGTGCCGCGATTCATGGACCCGCAGAGCCAATCGCGACACACACACGAAAAACTAGGCGACTTCACCGACCAGGCCACCGCCTACCACACGGCCCGCCCCAGCTATCCCGCTGAACTACTCAGCCACCTCTGCGATCACATCCAACTTCCGCCTCACGCCAAAGTCACCGACCTGGGTGCGGGGACAGGCATTTTCACCTCGCTGCTAGCCGAACGTGGCTTGAAAGTCAGCGCGGTCGAGCCGAACGCCGAAATGCGCGATAGGGCCGTGCCGCACCCTGATGTGACATGGATCGATGGCACCTTCAATGAAACCCATCTGCCCGATGATTCACAGCATTGGGTCGTCGCGGCGCAGGCTTTTCACTGGGCCGACCCGGGCAGCGCGCTGCCCGAGATCCACCGCATCCTCAAGCAGGCCGGCTACTTCACCGTGCTCTGGAACAACCGCCTGAACCACGACGCCCCCACCCTCGCCAAGGCCTGGGCCATCATCAAACACTTCGTCCCCGACTTCGACGACAACTACCGCGAACAGGACTGGGCCGAGGTGCTGACGTCAACGGTCCACTTCATTAATGTCCACACCTTCGATGTCCGCCACGAAATCGAGATGCCCAAAGAGCGGTTCCTGAATCTCTGGCGAAGCCACAACCGCCTGAACACGATCGCGGGCCCTGAGCGGTTCGCTCAGATCATCGCGACGATGGAAGATGAACTCAATCGGGCCGAAACGTCTAGCGTGGTCGTGCCGTACCTGTGTAAATCGTGGACGGTTAAGGCCCAGTGCGGATGACGTCAAGCTACTCGGTCTCAACAGTCTCCTCAGTGCTTTCCATGAGAGACTCGCCAATCGATTCAAACGCTGCTTGTGATCCGCGCATTAGTGCGAGTTGCTCCAAATAGCGGTCGACACTTGCGGGGGTCACCGATTCACTTGTGATGATGTAGATTTCAAGAAATTGTGGGTCGATGCTAAGCGCTTGTAATTCCCAGCCACCATCTTTTGTCGGGATCAGCTCGACGATTAAATCAAGTTTGTCCTCGATAATTATCTTCGGTGACCACTCTTTCCCCACCACAACCGTCGCAAAACGCTGACCATCCGATTGAAGCAGCCGATACACCGAACCATTCTCCGACCGATACATGATCGGTTTGCCCAGGCGGCCATACTCGACGCCTCCATCCTCATGCAGCCGATCCGTTACTTCGTATTGCGCTGCCTCCTCCGCTAGAACCTCCTCGGCTGCTTTGATCCCGGTGTCGTTCATCCTCTCTACGGCAGTGTCAAAATCGTCTGCATAAACCATACCGGCGATTAATAAGACGACGATCACGCTGGGTTTCATAGTGCATCTCCTTCGTATGTTCACGGTTCATGCAGGAATATCCCCAGGCAAGCCTGGGGATATATGTGTCAATCGAAGTACTTGCCCCACAGCACCTCCAGCCTCTTCACTTCAGCGGGACCGACCTTTGATTTATCAGACCAGATGCCCAGTGCTAAGGCGGTGTGTGCGGGGCTGGGGGTGTTGGCTAGAGCCGACGTGTCTTGCAGGGCTTGTTTCATCAGGGCGATGTTGGCGGCGGTTGCTTTTTGGAGGTTGCCGATGATTTCTTTGAGCAGGGCCTGGGGGTCAGGCGGGGAATCGCTTTTAGGGTGGGGACGCCAACAGTCGTAGTCGGTGGGCATGGCGATCATGGTGTAGGCGATCTCGGCTTCGCGGGCGAGCTTCGCTTCGGGCATGGCGGTCATGCCGATGAGGTCGCCGGCGAAGGCTTCGGAGCGGTGCATGTGGGACTCGGATTTGGTGGAGAAGGCGGGGCCTTCCATGACGATGTAGGTGCCTTTTTCGTGGACGCGGATGTTGTCGATGTGTTTGGCTGCGTCGAGCAGCCAGTTGCGCATCACCGGGCAGAAGGGTTCGGCGAACTCGACGTGGACGGCGGCGTGTTCGTAGAAGGTGTTGGCACGCTTGGTGGTCTTGTCGATGAGTTGGTCGACGATGACCAGGTCGCCGGGGGCAACTTCTTCGCGGAGCGAGCCGGTGGCGCCGCTGGCGAGGATGTGGGTGACGCCCAGGGATTTAAGCGCGTAGATATTGGCGCGGTACGGGACGGCTGATGGGTTGAGTGTGTGGCCTATCCCGTGGCGTTGGAGGATGGCGACCTCACCCCAGCCCCCGGTTGCCCCCCCGGATGCGCTCTCGGCCCCCCCCCAGTTGGCGAGTGTGATCGGGGAGCTTGGCTTGCCAAACGGGGTGTCGACCTCGACGGTTTGGCCGGCCTCGGTGCCCAGAGCGTTGCCGAGCCCGCTGCCGCCGATGATGCCGATTTTAACTTTCGTTGTGAGTGCTTCATTCATAAGTAGGGATGATACCTGTGGGTTTGGTGGATCACCACGGGACAGCGGTGGCAAGTAAAAGGGCGGGGCGGGATTAGCCACGAATGAACGCTGATTCACGCGGATAAATCAGGCGGGGATCGAGCAAGCTCGTCGGATCCTGCCCGCCGCCTATTTGCGTTCATTCACGGCCTATCCTCTGATCTTCGGGCCCTTCGTGTCTTCGTGGTTATAGGCCTTGGTACGATTTTACGATGACGCTGTAACACTCCTTGTCTGGGCAGCGTATCCTTGGTTGAGTCACGATTAATACCGCATCCGTTTGGAGGAATTTGATATGAAACGCCTGATTGCCAGTACTGTCTTCGCCGCCACGTTGGTGTTGAGCCTCCCGGCAGTGGGTGCGGAGCAGGCGACGCTTGTGCCGGAGGACGCGAGTTTTACGCTGGTGACGAACCCGTCGAAGGTGATG
>JAJDCT010000270.1 GCA_029260695.1 Phycisphaeraceae bacterium | reverse complement strand
CTACCGCGCGAACCTGACCGGGTATCACTACACGCTGGAGATGGGATTACCAGAATCACTCGACCCGGCGATCAGCAGCGCCACGATCAAGGCGACCTTCACCGAGGCCGTGACCGGGCACGTGCTGACGACGGAGTTGATTGTGGGGATCAAGGCGGGGTAGGCGGGCATAAACCGGTGAGTTCAATAAAGAAAACGCCCGCGTTCCAAGAACGTGGGTATGTTTGTTTATGGGTCGTATGTAGGTGCGTGGCACGAATCGGGGGTTGCTTGACCACAAGTCACATAAAAACAGCCCCGGCAGAACCGGGGCTGAAGGTGTGACATGATTGTTCGGAGTGCGCCGTGAGGCGTGTTACAGCTTCAGTTGAGGGCGGCCGGGTTCGGGCCAGTCGATGTGGAAGAACTGGCCGCGTCTTTTGTCCGTGCGTTCGTAGGTGTGGGCGCCGAAGTAGTCGCGCTGGGCTTGCAGGAGGTTGGCGGGGAGGACGGCGGTGCGGTAGCCGTCGAAGTAGGAAAGTGCTGACATGAACGCGGGGGTGGGTACGCCGTGCTCAGCGGCGAGTGCGGCGACCTTGCGCCAGTTGCGTTGGCAGTCGTGCAGGGCCTTCTTGAAGTAAGGGTCCAGCATCAGGTTCTGGAGCTTGGGGTTCTTCTCGTAGGCTTCGGTGATCTTCTGTAGGAAGCCGGCGCGGATGATGCAGCCGCCTCGGAAGATCTTGGCGATCTTGCCGAAGTTGAGTTTCCAGTTGTATTCGTTCTGTGCCTCGGCCATGAGTTGGAAGCCTTGCGCGTAGGCGCAGATCTTAGAGCAGTAGAGGGCGTCGTGGATGGCCTTGACCAACGCGGGCTTGGAGCCGGTGTAGCGCTTGCGTGGGCCTTTGAGTTTCTTGCTGGCGATCACACGTTCGTCTTTGATCGCGGAGATGCATCGGGCAAAGACGGCCTCGGCGATGGCGTTGGCGGGGATGCCCATGTCCAGTGCGTTGATGGCGGTCCACTTGCCGGTGCCCTTTTGGCCGGCGGTGTCGAGGACCTTGTCGACGAAGAAGTTTTTCTTATTCGCCGGGTCGCGTTGCTGAAGGATGTCCGCGGTGATTTCGATGAGGAAGCTGTCGAGGACGCCCTTGTTCCAGCGGGTGAAGACCTTGCTCATCTCGTCGGGCTTCATGCCGAGGATGGTCTTCATGAGCATGTAGCCCTCGCAGATGAGCTGCATGTCTATGTATTCGATGCCGTTGTGGACCATCTTGACGTAATGCCCCGCGCCGTCGGGTCCGACGTGTGCGGTGCAGGCTTCGCCGCCCTTGACGGGCTTGCCGGGTGTGGCGTCTTCGTAAGGCTTGCCGGTTTTGCGGTCGACCTTGGCGGCGATGGCGGTCCAGATGGGTTTGAGTGAACGCCAGGCGTGCTTGGATCCGCCCATCATCAATGAGGGGCCGAAGCGTGCGCCGGTCTCGCCGCCGGAGACGCCGTTACCGACGAAGTGGATATTTTTCTTGGCCAGCTCGTTCTCGCGTCGGATGGTGTCGGTCCACAGCGCGTTGCCGGAGTCGATGATGATGTCGTCCTTCTGCAACAGCGTTGTGAGGCTGTCGATGACCAGGTCGGTGACGCGGCCGGCGGGGACGAGGATGATGATCTTGCGTGGGCGCTTCAGGGATTGGACGAAGGCCTTGAGGTTGGCGATCCCCAGGACGCGGTCGGCGGAGGGCTCGGCGTCTTGCTTGATGCGCCTGGCGAAGCCGTTGACTTCGGCGGTGACCTTGGAGTGAGCCGCGACGGTGTAGCCGTGGTCGGCTATGTTGAGGATGAGGTTCTGGCCCATCACGCCAAGCCCGAACACGCCGATGTCGGCTGCCGCTTTGGTCCGCTTGGTGGTCGTCTTCGCCATGGTGTTTACCCGCTTGTGTTTGAATACTGGTTTGCTGCTCGGCGTGTTGCCGCGAGACAGATGCGCAACGGTGGCATGTCTATATGGTTATCAATCGCCAGAACACGTCCGGGCTCCGCATAGAAAAGTGTGAAGGGGCGATAACAACGGGTGTTGTTGCCTATAAAAAAAACCCCACCGTTCAAGGCGGGGCCATGGGTCGGGTTAACTTGATAGGCCCTTGGTCAATCAAGCCAGGGCACGGATGCGGGGTTGCCGGCCTTGATCTCGACGCGGTTCTGTTTCTGGTTGCTGCCCTGGCGTTGGATCAGCTCGTATATCACGTCGCGGGACTGGCCTGGGTCGACCCGTGTGGTGTACTGCACGGTCTGGAAGTCGTGGCGGGTGGAGTCGATCTGGTTGATGAAGGTGGCATCCCCGCCAAACGCTCGTCTGATCTCCAAGTCGATCGGCTTGCCGGTGTAGTTGCGGATGCGTTGGGCGTAGACGGTGTGCTCGTCCCAGCCTTCGACCCGGCCGTGGTCTTCGATGCGGATTCGGGGGTCGTCGAATTGTCGGCGTATCTTTGCGTTGATCGACCCCCAGATGTTGTCACGGAAGACACGCAGGTCGATCAGCTCGAAGACGACGTTGGGGTCGGCACCGAGGTTCAGCTCGATCTTGTCGCCGATGGGGATGTACTTGATCGACTGCTGGGTGAGGTAGCTAAGCGA
>JAJDCT010000269.1 GCA_029260695.1 Phycisphaeraceae bacterium | reverse complement strand
TCGAGGACGCCTGCGCTGGTTGGGGGGGTGACCAGCTCGGGTATGCCTTCGGGGTTATCGCGGACGACGAAGAGGTTGTCGCTGGTGCCCTCGGTGACGTTGCCGTCGATGTTGAGCATGATGGCTTCGAGCACGCCGGCGTCGATGGCCTCGATCTTTGCGAGGATGTTGTTCAGGTAGTTCATGCTCTTGATCGCCGGTGAGAGCGATGCGGGCGGGTTGCGTATGGTCTTGGCGATGACGACTTCCATGCCGTGTTCGTAGAGCTCAGGTGGGAACATCTTGATGTCGTCTGCGATGATGAAGACGGTGGCGCGTTTACAGAGGAAGGGGTTGAGCCCAAGGGAGCCGAAGCCGCGGGTGACGCAGAGTCGTATGTATGCGTCTTCGCGTTCGTTGGCATTGAGTGTGTCGCGGATGGCTTGGCGCAGCTTGTCGACCTCGTAGGGGATCTCCAATCGGATGGCGGCGGCTGAGGCGTATAGGCGTTTGAGGTGGCTATCCATCTTGAAGATTTTGCCGTTGTAGGCGCGGATGCCCTCGAACACGCCGTCGCCGTAGAGCAGGCCGTGGTCGAAGACGCTGACGGAGGCGTTCTCGGTGGGGACTAATTCGCCGTTGAGCCAGACTTGCTTAGACACTGCTTGGTTTCCGTGGTCGGTGGTTGGCGGGATGATATCGGGCGTGTGCGGGTCTTGGTCTGCCAACACGGTTGGTCGTGCGTGTTGATAGCCCCGTTGCGGTTTTCGGGGCTGTGATTATAGCGATCTTTAACGGGCCTACCCCGGCGGGCCTGAGGGTTATAGAACACTGGCTGGGGCGACCGGGTGTGGGGTATGATCGCGGCCAGGTTGATGGCTGGTCAGGTGCATGGGTTTTCAAGGGGATCTCATTATGACAACGGGTGCTTTGGACTATAGGCCGAGTGGACTGTGCTTGGCGGCGTGGGTGGTGTTGATGAGTTTGTCGGGTGCGAGCCGGGCAGGGGAGGTGGTGGATGAGCAGGCCTTGTTCGTTGCGTCGACGCCACCTCCTGCAGGTGCGGTGTTGATCCCCGAGTGGGAGCCCGTGGAGGCTTTGGCGGTTGCGTTGCCGTTGCAAGGCGTATTCGCCAAGCCGGGGATGGGCGAATTCATGATCGACCTGATCGGCAAGGCGGCTGGGTATACGGATGTGGTGGTGCTGCACGATGAGGAGGAGGTTCAGACGGTGGCACGGGTGATCGGTGCGATCCGTGAGAAGGATGAGGCGCTGTTGGATCGTCTGCACTTCGTGCCGGCCCGGGTCGGGACGGTGTGGCTGCGTGACCACGGCCCGGTGTTTGTGAGGGACGGTCAAGGCGGGCTGGTGCTTGTGGATTCGGTGTACCGTGACACGCGTTTCGAGGCCCGTGTCCAGCAGGCACGGATCGACGGCGGCGCGGATGGGCCGGAGTTCCGCAAGATGGCGTTGGACCTGGCCAGGCGGCGCAAGGACGACACCACGCCGGTCTACCTGGCACAACACCTGCGGCAGCAACACCCTGACGCGGCCGTACACATCTCCCGGCCTGCCGCTGAGGTCTGGGGCGGAGACATCGCGACCGACGGGCGGGGTAATCTTTTCGTCTCGACCGAGACACTGACGATGCACGGCGGCAAGCAGGCTGGGCTGGAGGCGGTACTGCGGGACTACTACGGGGCGAAGACGGTTACCTACCTGGAGGCTCTGCCCGGGCCTACGATCAAGCACCTGGACATGTTCTTTAAGGTCGTCAACGAAACTACCGTATTCCTTGCTACCTACGACGCGTCGTTTGAGGGTGCGGGTGAGTATGCCCGGCATCTGAATAACGAGATCGGACGTGTGCTTGAGCGCAACGAAGCGCTTCTGAGGGCGCGGTTTCCTGACCTGCGGGTCGTGCGCGTCCCGATGCCGGCGGTGGTGTTTGCGACGCGGGAGGAAGTGATCCAGGAATACCGTGACCTTTGGTACACGCAGAAGCTGCTACGGGAGACGCCTGCGCTGCGTGAGCACCTGGCCAATGCGGGCAGCCCCAACGAGCGGGCGGCGGTCGAACGCCGGATCACCCAGCGGGCTATCGAGCAGTACAGCCTGGAGTTCGAAGCAGAGCCCGGCAGCGAGGCGGAGGCGAAGCTGGTCGATCAGCTGATCCGAGACAACAGCAGCACGACCCTCGAAGAGGCGATCCAAAACTACGCACCGCGGAAGGCGATCTATAAAACCTTCCTCAACAGCGTGCATATCCAAGGCGAGTACGGGCGGGCGGTGCTTGTCCCGGGCTACGGTGCGGATGGCCGCAATTCGGCCGAGGCTCTCGTCGGGATGCGGAAGCAGGTCCGGGAGGCCTACGAAGCGGCGCTGCCGGGCGTCGAGGTTGTCTTCGTCAATTGCGACACGGTGATCCAGCAATTCGGTGCGCTGCACTGTGTGACGGTGACGCTCCCGCGGCTAAGTGAGTAGGGTGGTGGTCCATATTAAGTGTGAGGGGGCTGGGGGAGGTCACGGATTGCCGGGCCTGGTGGTTCGTAGATAGATACACATGTCAGAGCCGTGTTGTAGAAGGGGGCGGCTGTGCTGATTGGCGGGTCGTCTAGCATCGTGGCGCGCAGTCTCTATGCTGTAGCACCCGGCGAGGAGACCCGGCGAGACCGTATTGGGTGGATGATGCCGTTCTGGAATGTGCTAACCGAGGTGTTGATCCTGCTGGCGGCGGCGCTGGTGCTGGGGGCGGTGTTTGAGCATTTCCGGCAGAGCGCGATCCTCGGGTATCTGCTTGCGGGCCTGCTGCTTGGGCCCGGTGCGTTGGGTTGGGTCCACGGGGACGCCTTCGTCAGCGCGATCGCCGAGCTGGGCGTGTCGCTGCTGCTGTTCGTGATCGGGTTGGAGTTCTCGCTGCGTCGACTGCTGAAGATCGGGGCGGTCGGGCTTGGCGGCGGGGCGTTGCAGGTGGTGTTGACTTGCGTGATCGGCGCGGGGGTGGCGCGGGGGTTGGGCTTAGGCGTGCAGGAGTCGGTTGCGATTGGTGCGATCGTGTCGCTTAGCAGCACGGCCTGCGTGTTGCGTGTGTTGGCGGATCGGGCGGAGATGGACAGCGTGACCGGGCGCACGGCGTTGGGTGTGTTGTTGTTGCAAGACACGGCGGTCGTGCCGTTGGTGTTGCTGGTCACGATGCTGGGCGGTGAGCCGACGGTCGGTGCGATCGCCCTTGGGATGGGTCAATCGTTGCTGTTGATCGTTGGTTTGGCGTTAGCGCTGTTTGTGGTGAGCAAGCTGTTGCTGCCGCGGATCATGCGTGACCCGACACTGACGCGCAACCGTGAGCTGGCGATCCTGCTGGCGGTGGTGCTGGCGCTTGGATCGGCGTGGTTGGCACACCGGTTTGGGCTGTCCCCTGCCATCGGGGCGTTCATCGCGGGGATCCTGCTGGCCGAGTCGCCGTTTTCTGTGCAGATCCGTGCGGATGTCGGGGCGCTACGGGCGTTGTTTGTCACCTTATTTTTCACGTCGGTCGGGATGCTGGGCAACCCGGTGTGGATCGCGGAAAACGCGGCGTTGATCGCCTGGACGGTGGGGATGATCCTGGTCGGCAAGACGCTGGTGACCACGCTGGTCGTCCGATTGTTCATCCCCAAGATCCGTCACGCCGCGGGCGTGGGTCTGTCGCTTGCGCAGGTCGGGGAGTTTTCGTTTGTGTTGGCACAGGTCGCGTTCGCCAGCGGTGTGTTGGGCGATCGGACGTTCAAGCTGTTTGTTTCGGTGACCCTGGTGACGCTGTTCATGACGCCGTACCTCGTCGCCACCGGGCCTGGGTTTGGGCGGGTTCTGCAAAGCCTTGCCCGCCTCACGGGCCTCTCAAAAACCGCTGCGATCGAGCCCAGCGCCACCGGCTTGCCTCATGCGGGGCACATCATCGTCATCGGCTTCGGCCCCGCAGCGCAGCGGATGCACGCCAAGATGTTTAAGCGTCACGGCAGTATCCTGGTCGTCGACCTGAACCCACGCAACCTGACGCTCGCAAGGGGTATGGGCCTGAACGCCCAGGTCGGCGACGCGACCAACCCCGAGCTCATCCGGCACCTGCGTGTCGCCGACGCAGCGATCGTGGTGGTCACGATCCCCGACCACCGCGCCGCGGTCACGATTGTCCGCCACGTCCGAGCCGTCGCGCCGGACACCCCGGTCATCGTCCGTAGCCGCTACCACGCGTTTGCCGACGACATCCAACGGGCGGGCGCGTCGGTCACCGTGGACGAGGAGGATTGGATCGGCCGCCGGCTGGGGCTGGAGGTCAACAGGCTGCTTCGTCGGCAATCAAACGCCGACCCGGGAGAGAGTGGCCAGTAGTCTGGGTGGGGTAGGCGGAGGTGGTGTGTGAACCCCTGGAAATAGAGCGTTACGGGGTAGAATGCCTCATCCGCACACATACTATTACCGATGCGGATCAGTGGAGGGGCGGGTGCGGAGACGCCGGGTCATTCTTTGCGCCGCTTCGATTCACGGGTACTTTATGCCCTCAGCGGTCCGATATCTGTCTCCGAACGAAGAGTCTAAATGAAGTTTATTTCAGTGCCCAGGGCGGCCAAGATCTTGTTCTTGATGATGCTGGCGGGCCCCCTGGTGTTCAGGGGGTTGTACGTCGATAGCTACATCAATCTACACACCGACAAACGATTCTTCGGGGCGACACAGGTCCTGGCGAATGACGGGGTACTGTATGCGTTTATATTGTCTCTGTTCTACCTGTCTTTCTTGTCGAAAATCCCCCGTGTCCCATCGCTGATCCTGCGGGCTTTGGGGTTTTTGGTGTTCCTGCTGTGTGCTATGGATTCGGTGGTGTTCGTTTGCTTTAATTCGCACCTGACCGTGGACGATACCGTCGCCTACGCCTCTTATGCACACAAATACATCTCTCAGATTACCCGCAAACGGCACATCTTTATCCTTGTCGCCGGGCTATGCTCGATAGCTCTGTCGGCCAGGGTGTTTGTCAGCAGGTACACCATCCAACGAAAGGCGCATCACATCCTCGCCATCGTGACCGTGTTGAGCTTGTTGGCCGCGTCGAGTCTTGCCAGCAACGATACCTATACCCACTCGTGGATCTACAAGAACGTCGTCGCTTACAACCTGGAGGTCCGCTCGGAGTCGCGCGGGTACAGCGAAGGGTTTGTCAGTGGGTTTGAATTCGATCAACATGAAACGCGCATCCCCCATACGCCGCAGACGCCCAACATCATCGTCCTCATGGTCGAGTCGTTGTCGTCGTATCAGAGCAAGTATTTCTCGGGCCTGAACGACTGGACGCCGAGCCTGGACAAGATCGCCCGGGAGAATATCGCGTTCAAAGAATTTTATGCCAACGGGTTCTGCACCAACGACTGCTACATATCGGTGCTCACCGGCCAACTCCCGCTCCGGCCCACGGAGTCGGGCGATTTTGTCCGCACCGGGCCGTTCAGCGGGTTTGATGGGTACGGCGAGTCCCTTCCGAGGTCGTTGTCTCGCAAGGGGTACGTCACCGAGTTCCTGTTGGCGGGGGACCACGGCTTCTCCGGGGTGGGGGATTGGGCCCGGGGGATCGGTTTCGACACCCTCGAGGGCCAGGACCACCCTTACTACGACGGCTGGGACCGGTATCAATTCGACTCCGCATCAGATGAAGCGCTTTACGCTCGGTTGGTCGAGAAGATCGAACAACATCAGAGTGAGAAGTTCTTTATGTATGTCTCGACCATGAGCACGCACCACCCGTTTGTGAATCCGGATAACGGGAATAGCTCTGAGGCTGAAACTTTCATGTATGCCGACAGACAACTCGGCGCGTTCCACGAAAAACTAATCGAGATGGGGTTCTTCGAAAACGGGGTGTTGATTATCATGGGCGATCACCACGCGATGGTCCCGCTAAAGCCCGGCGAAGCAGATGCGCTAGGCAAATACCGCGCGGCGGCCAAGGTGCCCATGGTCGTGTCGTACGGCAACAAGAAACAGGCGGTCGTGACGGGCCTGCACCAGCAAGCCGATATTTATCACAGCCTGAAAAACCTTGTATCCGAAGAGATTTCCTATTCGGATTGGACGGGCGATATCTTCAACGACAAGCCCGTGAAGTACGTCGCACACCGGCGGGGCGACTACCGCAACCGGGTCAGCGTCTTCTCCCAAGACAAAGACTACCTGGTCAAACTCGACGGCGACAAGACACGCGTGATCGGGGGAGACCATGCGGACGAGCAGACCAAAGCAGAACTGGTCGGGCGGATCAATGACGCCCGCATCCTAAAGCCGATGGATTAGGCCCCCGTGCATCCGGCGTCCCGTTAGTGCAATCGACGATCCCCCGATCCGCATCAGTGGGACGTCGGGCGGCTACCCCATTGGGTATAATCTTTTGTGAGCTTTTGTCACCCTCAGATAAGGAGACGAGCCATGAAATGCCCCAAATGTGACAACGTGATGCAGAAGGTGTCCGTCGAAGATATCGAGGTCGATTGCTGCGGCCGGTGCGAGGGCGTCTGGTTCGACCTCCGCGAGCACGAACACCTCAAAGACATCCGCGGCAGCGAAGACCGCATCGACATGGGCGACCCGGCGAACCCCCGGGGGGGCGATCAGATGAACGCCATCCGCGACATCCACTGCCCACGCTGCACCGTCCAACTCGTCAAGCTCTCGATGCACGACCAGACACACATCAAGTACGAACAGTGCGCCACCTGCGGCGGCGTCTTCCTCGATGCCGGGGAGTTTACGGACTTTAAGCAGATGACGGCTGTTGAGAAGGTGAAGCGGGTGTTGGTGCCGTTTAGATAGAGCTGGTTACGAAAAGCGTTGAATGACGATTCTTGCACCTTATCATCCAACAGAAAGAGTGCGCGGTGTTATGGGTCAACACTTGGAGACTTGTGAAAATTGTGGGCGGGCTATTGGTGCACTCGAAACTCCCCACGTTCATGAGGAACACGTGGTTTGTTTAGAGTGTGCTGAACGATTGACCCACTCGCGGACATCATCAATTGACGTGGTAAACAACCGATCGCCAGGACGCGGGGAAATCATCTGTCCAAATCCAAATTGCGGATTCATCGGAAAACCCAAGAAGCAGCCACGTGGGAGCATTGCCGTTGGGTGCCTTCTGTCAATTCTTATGTTGCTGCCAGGGTTGATATATTTCGCGCTAATGTCAGGTTATACCTATGTGTGCCCACGATGCGGCGTTCAAATTCGCTCAGGTACACACAACTGAAGTATTAAGAAATCCGATCAGTAATTTGGGCATCAGGGACCAAGTATAATCACCCCAGCTCCACCACATCCTGATATTCCGGGACGCTGACGTTCCAACCTAATTTCTTCTCGATCATGTCGGACAGGGCTTCTGCGCCGCGGGCTTCGCCGTGGGTTAGGAAGAGTTGTTTTGGTGGGGTGTTGCAGTTGGAGAGCCAACGTAATAAGTCTTCGCTGTCGCCGTGGGCGCTTAGGCCGTGCAGGTGTGCGATTTTTGCGTTGACACGCCAGTTCTGGCCGTGGATGCGGACTTCTTTGGCGCCGTTGGAGATGATCCGGCCGAGGGTTCCTTCTGCCTGGTAGCCGACGAAGACGATGGTGGAGTCGTGGCGGGTGATGTTGTTTTTAAGGTGGTGTTTGATGCGTCCGCCTGTGCACATGCCGGAGGACGACATGATGACTTTGGGGCCCTTGAGTGTATTCAGTGCTATCGAGTCTTCGGTGGCGCTGACGAGTTTGAAGCCGTCGAACTTCAGGACGTCTGCACCCTTTCCAGATTCGCAGCGGGCCTCTTCTTCGAGGTATCGGCACCAGCGGTGGAAGACCTTGGTGACTTTGCTGGCCATGGGGCTGTCCAGGTAGACGCCGATGTTTGGGATGCGGTCTGCGTCGGCGAGTCGGCCGACGAAGTAGACCAACTCCTGGGCGCGTTCGACGGCGAAGGTGGGGATGATGACGTTGCCGCCGCGCTGGACGGTGTCGTTGATGATA
>JAJDCT010000268.1 GCA_029260695.1 Phycisphaeraceae bacterium | reverse complement strand
AGCGGAACAACCGATGCTCACCTACGTCATCCGACGGCTGCTGTTGATGATCCCGACGCTGATCGGCGTAACGGCGATGGTGTTTTTCATCATGGCCGCGTCGCCCGGCGGGGTCGGGGGTGCCGAGGCCATGGCCGGCGGTGAATTGGAAGGCAAGTCGCAGCAGGCGCTCAAGGACTACATCAACAAGCGCTACGGCCTGGACCAGCCGGTGTTGGTGCAGTACGGGCGTTGGGTCAATCGCGTTTCGCCGATCGGTTTCCCAAGCGGTGAGGCAGGCAAGGTCCAATGGGGGGCACCCGGGTTCAAGTGGCCGGACTTGGGTGAGAGTATGTCCAAGCGCCGTCCCGTGACCGACCTGTACCGCGAGGCATTACCGATCACGTTGTTGTTGAACTTGATTACTATTCCGTTGGCGTATGTGTCAGCGATCCTGCTGGGTATTTTCATGGCCAGGCACCGGGGTAAGGTTTTTGATATGGCGGCCGGTGTGGGGGTGTTGGGATTGTGGTCGATCCCGACGATCTGGGCCGGGGTGATGCTGATTGGGTTGCTGGCGAACCGTCAGGTCTTGCATTGGTTCCCGGTGGGGGGGTTGAGTTCGACCGAGTCGCTGGAGATGGCGTTTCTCCCGGCCTGGTCCGATCAGGGTTTTGACCGGGGCTGGCTGCTGGATCGCATCTGGCATCTGGTGTTGCCGGTTGCGTGTTTGACTTACGGGAGCCTGGCCTTCCTGGCGAAGCTTGCGCGGGGCTCGATGCTGGAGAACCTATCCGCGGACTATGTGCGGACGGCTCGGGCCAAGGGCGTATCGGATCGTGCGGTGCTGTTTCAGCACGCCTTTCGTAACAGTTTGATACCGTTGATTACCGTGGCCGCCGCGATCCTGCCCGGGCTGATCGCCGGGTCGATTATCGTCGAATCCATTTTCAGTATCCCTGGTATGGGCAAGCTGACGATCGACGCGGTTTTTGCCCGTGACCGAGAATTGGTGTTGGCGGGGGCGTTGGTCAGCGGGGTGCTGGGGCTGATGTCGATCCTGGTCGCGGACCTGTGTTACGCCATCGCCGATCCGAGGGTCAGTTATGAGTAGCGCCGCTGTGGTTAGACAAGATGATTTGCCTGCCGGCGTCGCTAAGCCACGGCGGGGCTGGGTGGCTGATGTGATTCTACGCACGGTGCGCGATACCGGTGCGCTGATCGGTCTGGCGTGGATCGCGGTGGTCGGGTTGTGCGCCGTGTTCGCGCCGTTGCTAGCCAACTCCTTCCCCTATCTGGTCAAGACAACCGATGGCCGACTGATCAGCCCGATGTGGACGCACTTAAAACCATCGGATGTGATCCTGCTGGTCCTGGCGGTTGTTGCGGTGGCGTTGTTAATTTTGTTTCGGCGGTGGTCAGCGCGTCTGCGGTTTTGGGTATTTTCTGCGACCACGGTCGTGACGATTGGCCTGGGTTTCCTGTTCGTCTCGCCGCCGCAATCGGTGGTTTACAAAGAGTACCGCCTCATGCAGGCCAACGGCGAGATCGCCTGGGCTGTGTACCCGCCGATCCCGTTTAGTCCTTCGGATCGGCTTAGGGACATATCCCATGCGGTTCACCCGACCCCGCCGACGTGGTCCATCGGTGAGCAGGACCCGGCCCGCCTCACAGGCATGACTCATTGGATGGGCACCGAGCGCACCGGCAGCGATATCTTCAGCAAGATGATCCACGCCTGCCGGATCGCGATGGCCATCGGATTCATCGCCACGGGTATCGGCTTATTCATCGGCGTCATCATCGGCGGGGTGATGGGCTACTTCTCCGGCATCGTCGACCTGCTTGGGATGCGGCTGGTGGAGATCTTTCAGGCGATCCCCGTGTTGTTCCTGCTCCTGACGTTTGTCGCTTTCTTTGAGCGCAGTATCTACATGATGATGGTGATTCTCGGGGTGACCGGTTGGACCAGTTACGCGCGGTTTATCCGCGCCGAGTTCCTGAGGCTTCGGAGTCAGGACTTTATCCAGGCGGCGCGCGCCTGTGGGCTTCCGCTGACGTCGATCCTGTTTAAGCACATGCTGCCCAACGGGGTGACGCCGGTCTTGATCGCCGCGTCGTTCGGGGTGGCGTCTGCTATCTTGTATGAATCGACGCTCAGCTTCCTTGGGCTGGGCTTGGTCGACGAACCGAGCTGGGGGCAGTTGCTTGAGCAGGCGACCGGTGCCGGCGGGGGTTTTTACTGGTGGCTCGCGACGTTCCCCGGGATGGCTATCTTCCTGACCGTCTTCGCCTACAACCTTGTCGGCGAGGCGCTCCGCGATGCCATCGATCCCCATTCACAAAAGACATCACACTGACATACTCAACGAGAACCCCCGATGCCCGATCAATCTGACACGCCCATAATTGAGATCGAAGACCTGGCTGTGAGTTTCCCCGTGCCCGATGAGGCGGGGCGGGGCAGGCGGTTTAATGCGGTGCGTGGTGTGAGCCTGTCGGTCTATCCCGCGCAGACATTGGCGGTGGTGGGGGAGTCCGGGTCGGGCAAGAGCGTCAGCGCGATGTCGATATTGCAGCTGATCCCTACGCCGCCGGGTAAGTATGAATCGGGGAAGATTGTTTGGCGTGGGGATGAGGCATCCGGGGGCGGGGCTGGCGAAGCAGGTTCCGTGGGGACGGATTTGTTGACGCTTAACGATAAGCAGATGCGTCGGGTCCGAGGCAACCAGATCGCGATGATCTTCCAGGAGCCGATGACGAGCCTGAACCCTGTTTATACGATCGGGGAGCAGATTACTGAAGCGGTGTTATTACATCAGAAGGTAAACCGGTCCGAG
Organism: Phycisphaeraceae bacterium; assembly: GCA_029260695.1. GTDB lineage: Bacteria > Planctomycetota > Phycisphaerae > Phycisphaerales > Phycisphaeraceae > JAJRRS01. Next base: position 1,469 of record JAJDCT010000268.1, on the reverse strand, counting down.
GCGGACCTGATCGCGATCGATGCGCTGGGCGATGTGGGGATCGCGGACCCGGCGTCGAGGCTCAGGGAGTACCCGCACCAATTGTCCGGGGGGATGCGTCAACGTGTGATGATCGCGATGGCGTTGGCGTGTCAGCCGGACCTGCTGCTGGCGGACGAGCCGACGACGGCGTTGGACGTGACGATCCAGGCGCAGATCCTCGAGCTTTTACGGACACTGCAGAATCAGAAGCAGATGGCGGTTTTGTTGATCACGCACGACCTGGGGGTGGTTGCCGAAAACGCCGACACGGTGGCGGTGATGTACGCCGGGCGGGTGCTGGAGTATGCGTCGGTATTTGATGTGTTTCAAAGGCCGCTGCACCCGTATACGCGCGGGCTGTTGAAGTCGATGCCGGTGCTGGGCCGAGAGGTTGATCGGCTGCCGACGGTGATGGACGGTGCAACCGTGCCAGAAGATTTTCCAGCCGGTTACCGAGTCCAGCCGCACACGGATGATCCTAACCCTCCCGGTGGGTACGGCGGCGCCGAATCACGTCTTTACGAGGTGGAATCCAACCACTGGGTTCTCTGCGAGCCGATAGCAGATAAGGCTAACGCTCAGCCGACACATCCTCGGCTGGCTTTCCGCCGGGAGCCCGTCGTGGTGGTGTAGGCTGTTTTCTGATTCTGATGCAGAACCGGGAAGGCCTTTGCGGCGAGTCTGACAGCGGCGGGGAGTACGGAAAATCCCCCCAAACCGACAGTGGCGGTGGTTCTGCGCTTCGTTGCTTGCGGGGCGTGAGGTTGTTGTCGTAAGGGTGTTCCATTGTGGCCAAAGTGTGTCAGGCTGTATAGTAACGGCGGCTGTTGAGTAACGGCCTGAGCCTGGATGGATTTTTGACCGTGGGATGCCCAGATGACCAGTGCCGGCGCTACAACAAAGCCATTCCGTATCAGCGCCGATACGAGTGATCCCGTTAAGCGATCTCTTCTTCGCGCTGCTGTGCCGATGGCTGAACGTGCGTTGGCGTTGCCTGCGCTTAACGATGTTTACGCGGAGATCTTCAGCCGCCTTGGTGACGGGCGACACTTTTCAGATACAGCATTGGATGTATTGCGGACGCGCACACGGGTGTTGGGTGACGGGCCCGGACGTATCCCCGTGAGCGGGCCGCTGGTCGTTGTGGCTAATCACCCGTTTGGGGGGATCGAGGGGCTGATCCTGTGCAGCGTATTGCGGCGGGTCCGGCCTGATGTGAAGCTGCTGGCCAACTACATGCTTTCGGTGATCCCGGAATTGCGAGACAGTTTTTTTTTCGTCGACCCATTCGGTGGGCCTGATGCTGCGAGGCGGAACCTGGCGTCGATGCGTGAGGCAACGGACTGGGTAGCGCGCGGCGGCGTGCTGGGTGTCTTCCCCGCCGGGGAGGTTTCACATCTGAACTTACGCCGGCGCACGGTTGCCGATCCTGCGTGGTCCAAGACGGT
>JAJDCT010000267.1 GCA_029260695.1 Phycisphaeraceae bacterium | reverse complement strand
GGTGCAGCGGCACCCATGGATATCGGCGGCAAGAAGATGGCTGGCTTTGCGGCTGGTGTGATCGACTCGTTCCAGTACTACGGCGGCGCAATTTCGCTGTTTATCACCGGCTGGGTGTTGACCGAAACAAAAGAAGAATCAGGCTACCTCTACTGGTACGTGATCATGGCGACGTGGGGCGTACTTGGTGGTATCAGCATGTTCTTCCTGATGATGAAGCAACGGCGCATGCGTGCACAGGGCAGAGTCGTGGCTGGGTAAACGGTGGCATCGCTATGTTGCTGCTCATGCTCAAACAACGGCGGCTCATTGCCGTATCGTTCATGGGTAACCGGTCATTTTAAATAGTTTTTGATCGTTCGGACGGTTGCGCTCGTAAGCAGGTGCCCCGCGCCCGCCATGTTGTCATATTCCGGATCATCCGAGGCAATCACGACGACTTCCTTCAGACCTGCGTCAAGAATTTTTTCGTAACCCTCCCCAAGACAGCCGACCAGGGCGATCGTTGGAACGTTGTGCTTAGCGGCGGCATGAGCGACCCCGAGGACCGCCTTACCCGACAGAGATTGCCCATCGAGTCGGCCCTCGCCTGTTAGGCAGAGATCACAACCCTGGACACGTCGATCAAACTCGACCGTCTCCAAAACAATCTCTAGACCCGACCGCATCTGAGCGTTACAAAAAGCCATGAGCCCTGCGCCCAGCCCCCCCGCCGCACCCGCACCCGGTCGATTTTCCACGTCGATGCTGAGTTGGTCGCGCAAGAGATCGGCGAGGTGCCGTAGGCCTGCGTCGAGTTGCTCAACCTGATCTGATGTCGCGCCTTTCTGTGGGCCGTAGACGTGGGATGCACCGTTTAGGCCTGTCATTGGATTGGTGACATCGCAGGCGATGACGATAGAAATCTCTTTGAGACTTGCATGTATCCGTGATACGTCAATACGTCGGATGGATTCGAGCATCCCGCCGGTTATCGGAGTTTCAATTAACTTACCATCGAGATCGTAGAAGCGTACTCCCAGCGCCTGCGCCATGCCGCAGCCCCCATCGTTGGTGGCGCTGCCGCCGATACCTACAAGGATACGCTCCGGCTGTTGATCTAGGGCATGCCTGATCATCTGCCCGGTCCCGAATGTGGTTGTCTTGGTCGGGTCGCGCTCGTTGAGTTCAAGCAGCGTCAACCCCGAAGCGATCGACATCTCGACGACCGCCGTAACGGGCTGCCCTCCTCGCTTGTTCAACCACCACCCCGCGTGTACCGACCGACCTAGTGGATCAAGACAGTCCACCGCATTAATCGCATTGTCGTTGTACTCACCGACCGCATCGATAAAGCCCTCGCCTCCATCGGATATTGGGCACAAATCCGGATCAAGCAGAGGATCTACCATGCATATCCCTAAGGCCATCGCATTCGCTGCTTGAGATCCGGTGAGCGATCCCTTAAAGCTGTCCGGGGCACAGATGATCTTCATAGCTAAAGTCTACCGACTTCGCAGGGCTTGTGGCAGGCGGTTAAACTGATCGACATGAGTGATGAATTCGATGAATCCATGATACGTTTGGCCCTTGAGCAAGCCCGGCAGGCCGCTGAGACCGGCGAAGTCCCGGTCGGTGCGGTGGTGTACCGCGGCGATGAGGTGCTGGCATCCGCGCACAACCTGCGTGAGAGCCATGCCGACCCGACGGCACACGCCGAGATACTGGCGCTGAGACAAGCGGCGAAAGCGGTGGGCACCTGGCGCCTGGACGGCTGCGCCATCGCGGTGACGCTGGAGCCGTGCCCGATGTGTGCCGGTGCATTAATTAACAGCCGCATCGAAAGGCTGGTCTACGGCGCGCCCGACCCGAAGATGGGGTGTGTCGACACGATGTACGAACTCTGCACCGACACACGCTTCAACCATCGGCTTTTGGTGCGTAGCGGCGTGCTGCAGGCCGAGTGCGTCGCGGTTTTACAGGCTTTCTTTCAGGAACGACGTGGCAGCGATAAACCAACGAAACCCAGGCCAGAGTAGATCGGATTAACCACAGAGGCACAGAGATAGGCAGAAAAGAGGTATCCGCAGATTACACAGATTGCGCAGATGGGAATTAGGTTTGATTCTTGCCCATCCTCAATCTGTGTCATCTGCGAAATCTGCGGATCACCTCGCCTCTTTTCTCTGTGCCTCTGTGGTTCAATTCCACTACCCCACATCGATCAGACCCATCGCCTCGCCGTACTGTTGCATAAGCACGCGTTGCAGTGGTTTGTTGGCTTTGGTTTTTAAGAACGGATCGGCGTCGATCAGTTCTTGGGCGTCCCGTTTGGCTAGTTGTAACAGCTCCAAATCGCCTGGGATGTTCGCGACGCGCAGCGGCGGCAGGCCGGACTGGCGTGTGCCGAAGAAATCGCCCATGCCACGTATCTCAAGGTCACGCTCGGCGATCTGGAAGCCGTCGGTTGTCGCAGCGATCGCGTTGAGGCGGTCGATGCCGTCGTCGGTCGTAGGGTCGGAGATAAAAACGCACAGGCTGCGTCGGCCGTGATCCCCCCTGCCGACCCGGCCGCGTAGCTGATGGAGCTGCGCCAGCCCGAACCGTTCTGCGTGCTCGATAATCATCACCGTCGCATTGGGCACATCCACGCCGACCTCGATCACGGTGGTGGCGATCAGGACGTGGATCTCGCCACGACGGAACCTGTCCATGATCTTCTCGCGTGATTCTCGCTTGAGTCGGCCATGGACGGTGGCGACCTTGAAACCTTGGCAGAATTTGTCCTGTAGTAGCTTTGCGTGGTCACGGACATTGGTCAGTTGCTTGGCCGACTCCTTACCGGCGGCGTCGATCGCGGGGACCACGACGTAAGCCTGCTCGCCGCGCTCAAGGCGTGTGCGCAGGTAGTGATAAACCTCATCGGACTGTGCGGGCATGACGACCCGGCTGGTGATCGGCGTTCTACCGGGCGGCAGGCCGTGGAGGGTGGAGATATCCAAGTCGCCAAAGAGCGTGAGGCTCAGCGTCCTTGGGATCGGGGTGGCGGTCATGACCAGGTGGTGCGGGACGTGGCGTTTGCCATCGGGCCCGGGCTCGGCGTGGCGGTTGCTGTCACGGAAGGCGGCCCGCTGCATGACGCCGAAACGGTGTTGCTCATCGATCACAGCGACCGCGAGGCTGTGAAACTTGACGTGGTCGGAGAGCAGCGCGTGGGTGCCGATGACCATGTCGATTTTCCCGTCTGCGATCTGGTCGAGCAACTGCTTGCGTTCACCGCCGGCCTTGGGCGGGTGTGCGCTGGTCAGCAGGGCCGTGCTGACGTCGGCCCCTTCGAGCATCCGTGAGATCGACGCAAAGTGCTGCTCGGCGAGCAGCTCGGTCGGGGCCAGCAATGCGCCTTGATGGCGGTCGGCCACAGCCAGGAGCAGCGCGTACACGGCGATCACCGTCTTGCCCGCACCCACATCGCCCTGCAGCAGACGATTCATCGGGATCGGAAGCGCCAGGTCGTGGGTGATCTCTTTGATGACCTTGTCCTGAGCATCGGTCAGTTTGAAGGGGAACCGTGCGCGGATGTGTTTGTCGATGGCCTTGGTGAAGCGTAGTTTCGGTGCCGCCAGTTTTTCGTGGACGAAGGCGCGCTTCATCGCGATGCCCAGTTGCAGAAGCAGCAATTCGTTGAAAGCGAGTCTGCGCCGTGCGATCCCGGCGTCGTCGCGCGTCTCGGGCCGATGCGTCATCTCAAACGCTTTAGCCAGTGCGGGCATCGCGTGGTGTTCGAGAAGTTCGGCTGGCAGCGGGTCGGCGAGCCCGGGCAAGACCTGCGGCAAGACCTCGGCGATGGTCTTCTCGATCACGATCGAAGAAAGGTCTTCCGTAGCCGGGTAGACCGGGCGCAGTCGCTCTTGCTTGGCGGGTGTGTCGTCGGGGTCCTCGAGGGGCTCCCATTTGGGATTGACTATCTGCGGGTAGTTGTTGAAGCTCTTGATCTTGCCCTGTACACGGAGGGTCATGCCGGGGTGCAGCTTGTCGCGGAGATAGCCGGCGTTAAACCACACGAGGTTCAGCGTGCCGGCGTCGTCGACAAGGGTGGCCTCGAACCGGCCCTTTCGGCCGTATCCTTGAGCGGCGACCCAGCGTGCGCTCTGGACCACGCCACGGGCCGTACCGATGGAGTCGAATTGCAACTGGTCGATGCCCGCCTCACTGGCCTGCTGCTCGTAACGCATCGGCTGGTGGCGCAGCAGATCGCTGACCGTGTGGATATCCAGCCTGGCGAAGAGACGGGCACGCTGCTTGCCGATGCCCGGCAGGTCGACCACCTTGGAACCCAGGCGGATAGAAGTCGTGATCTCTTTAGGCTCAGGCATCAAGGGGATTCTACCGCGAGTATGGACAAAACCGTACATGGACACGGAGAGACGCACCACGACCAACCAGGATCCCGCCACTACAATATCTGGCATGAGTACACTAGACCCAAGCCGCCCGTACGTGATCCTCGGCCCGACGGCCGGGGGCAAGAGTGACTTGGCGGTGGCTCTGGCTGAGTGCGTACCCGGCGGCGGCGAAGTGATCGGCGCGGATTCGATGCAGGTGTACCGGCACATGGACGCGGGGACCGCCAAGCCGCCGAAGGAGCTGTGCGACCGCGTGCCGCACCACCTGGTCAATATCGTCGAGCCGACCGAGCGTTTCACGGTGGCGGATTGGTTAGAGAGGGCCGAGGCGTTGATCGGATCGCTGCAGGCCCGGGGCAAGACACCCATCATCGTGGGCGGGACGAACCTGTACCTCAAGGCTCTGCTGGTGGGGATGTTCGATGGCCCCGGCCAGGACGAGGCGTTTCGGGCATCTTTACAAGACGTCGAAGCCGGCGAGCTGCACCGCAGACTCAGCGAGGTTGATCCGGAGTCAGCCCAGCGCATCGACCGCAACGACCGCAAGCGATTGATCCGAGCGCTGGAGGTATACCATCAGACCGGCGAAACGATCAGCAGCCATCAGCAGCAATGGACAGACACCCCCGAGCAATCCTATCGGCACAACCCGGTGATGCTGGGGATGCACTGGCCGGTCGAGGAGATCAACCCCCGGATCAACCTGCGGGTCAAGGCGATGTTCTTCCCGGACCAGGTCGACCCGGTGCTGGCGGCGGCGGCGTGCCCCAACGGCGAGAGCCTGCCCGAGGAGACCCGTCGTCTATTCCAAGCGGGTCTGCTGGGTGAGCAGTCGCGGGAGGCCTTGGGGTATAAGCAGGTCATCGAACACCTTGAAGGGGGCATGACGCTGGATGAAGCCTTCGAGCGGACCAAGGTTTTAACCCGACGATTCGCCAAGCAGCAGCGGACCTGGCTGAGGCGGTTCCAAGGCGTGAGTTGGCTGCCGGCCCAGGCGATGAGTCCCCTCGAAATGGCTCAGCGAGCGGTATCCTTTACACGATAGACCACCGATCTGGGGCCACATCCCCGCCCCGGCCGGGGCTGCCGGTCGAGCTCAATACTCACATCGCCTTGTTTACACAGCACTTACAGGTGGGACTTGACAATCTCCTCTAGGGCTGCTCAAGTGTCCCACCGCCTTCGGACCGATGAAAGCACTGCGGCTTGGGCCTAAACACCCGGCTGCTCACGGCATGGACCCCCCGGCCTGATACGCGATTGAGTACCCCAAATACGATGGCCAAGAAGACGACCAAGACCTCCAAGAAGACGACTTCCAAGAAAAAAGCCCCCGCCAAGAAGGCGCCGGCTAAGAAGAAGCCCGCACTCAAGAAGGCCGGTACGAGCCGTCGGCGTGCCCCGATCAACGTCGATGCCACCGGCAAACACCTGGTCATCGTCGAGAGCCCGACCAAGGCCAAGACTATTAATAAGTACCTGGGCCCGGACTACGTGGTGATGGCCAGCGTCGGTCATGTCCGCGACCTGCCGCCACGCAACCCCAAGGGCGTGAAGAACCCGGTCCCGGGTGTGGATCTGGAAAACCACTTCGAGCCGACCTACGAAGTACTCAAGGATAAAAAACCGACGGTCACCGCTCTGAAGAAGGCCGCCAAGCAGGCCGACGACGTCTGGTTCGCGACAGACCTCGACCGTGAGGGGGAAGCGATCGCTTGGCACCTCGCCGAGGCGTTAGGTGTGCCGTTCCAGAACGCCAAGCGTGTGGTCTTCAACGCGATCACCAAAACCGAGATCGCCCGTGCTTTTGACCACCCCCGCGGGATCGACGGCTGCCGGGTCGATGCTCAACAGGCACGCCGAATCCTCGATCGGATCGTGGGCTACCAGGTTTCGCCGCTGTTGTGGAAGAAGGTCGCCGGGGGATTGAGCGCCGGACGGGTACAGTCGGTCGCCCTGCGTGTGGTCGTGGAGCGTGAGCGTGCAATCGACGCCTTCGTGCCCGATGAATACTGGAAGATCACCGGGCTGTTCGCGACCGATCCTGCCAAGACCGATGTACTGACCCAAGCCTGGGTCAAGTGGTTAGGTGAACAGTCCGAAGGCAAGCCCGCTACGATCAAACAGCAGAACGCCTGGCTCAGCGAACACGCCTGCCTCAAGGCCGAGCTGGTCGAGTTCGATGGCAAACCATTCAAACCCGACAACCGCAAGCTCGCCCTCGACGCCGCTTTGAAACTGGGCATGGCCCTGGATAACACGGTCGAGACCGAAGACCCCAAGGGCAAAGGACCTGCCAAGAACCTCTGCCAATATCTGGGGCATGTCGCAGAGGATGCGCCCAAGTTCCTGATCGACTCGATCACAACCAAACGCACCACCAGCAAGCCGTCCGCGCCGTTTATCACCAGCACGATGCAGCAGGCCGCCGCCAACCGCCTTGGGTTCCAACTCCAACGGACCATGCGCGTCGCGCAGAGTCTCTACGAAGGCATCGACCTGGGCGGCGCTCGCGGGCAGACCGGCTTGATCACCTACATGCGTACCGACTCCACGCACATCTCCGGCGAAGCCCTGGACATGGCGCGGGGCTACATCGGCGAACGCTACGGGGCCGACTACCTCCCGGAAAAACCCAACTTCTACTCGTCCAGCAACAAGGACGCGCAGGAAGCCCACGAGGCGATCCGCCCCACCGACGTCTCGATCACACCCGAATCGGTGCGCACCAAGCTCAACGACCAGCAGTTCCGCCTGTACGACCTGGTGTGGCGCCGCTTCGTTGCATGCCAGATGACCCCCGCGAAATGGGACTCGACCTCGATCACGATTCAGGCGCAAGCGGCAAGCATAAAATCGAAAGCCACCTTCCGCGCCTCGGGCCGGACGCTAGCATTCGACGGTTTCTACAAGGCGATGGGCCTGCCAAGCGACGGCGACGTCATCCTCCCACCACTCAAAGAGCAGGCACCCCTGGGCCCGATGAAGGTCGACCCGACCCAGCACTTCACCAGCCCACCGCCGCGTTACACCGAGGCGTCGCTGCAGAAGAAGCTGGAAGAGGAAGGCATCGGCCGACCCTCGACCTATGCCGCGATCATCCAGACGATCCAGGACCGTAAATACGTCGAGCCGATCTACCCGCGCGACAAACGTTTGGGCGCAACCGACCTGGGCATGGTTGTTTCCGACATGCTCACCGAGGCGTTCCCGAAGATCATGGACGTGGCTTACACCCGCTACATGGAGGCCGAACTCGACAAGATCGAGGACGAGCACCACGACTGGCGGCAGATGCTCACCGACTTCTACGGGCCCTTCAAGGAGAACCTTGATAAAGCCCACGAAGAGCTGAGCCACGCCAAGGCCGTCGTTGAGCCGGCACCGCACGACTGTCCTAAGTGCGGGTCCGGGACGATGTACCGGTTCGGCAAGAACGGACGTTTCCTGTCCTGTGCATCGTTCGTGAAGAAGGGCGAAGGCTGTGACTACGCCGCGCCGATCGACCGCGAGGGCAACCCCGTCGAGCCGGCGATGACCGACATCCTCTGCCCGCTGTGCGGCAAGGGCATGACCAAACGCACCGGGCGTTTCGGGCCGTTCCTCGGTTGCGAGGACTACCCCACCTGCAAGGGCATCGTGAACATCGATCCGAAGAAGGGCACGATCAAGCTGCCCAAGACCCCGCCGTTCCTGACCGACATCGAGTGCCCCAAGTGCGAGGACAACCCGCTGAACATGCGCAACTCCAAGCGCGGGCTCTGGCTGAGCTGCTCGGCGTTCCCCAAGTGCCGGGGGCGTTTGGCGTGGTCCACGCTGGAAGACGACAAACAAGGCGAGCTGGAAAAAGCCTGGTCAAAGCACGAAAAAGAAAACCCCGTCCCGCAGATCAAGACTGTCGAGGGGAAAGTCATCGACGAGGGTTACATCCCCACCGTCGCCGACCAGCCGGCTTCAACCGAAGACGCCGAAGCCGACACCGCCGACGCGGCGTAACCCCCGGCCCCTCCGGTAGCCCCCGGCAACCGCCCGCCCCGAACACGCATTGAAACCACCGCACCCAAGCCCATGTTCCCCGAACGTGGGCTTCTTGCGTTGATGATTCATTCTCAACGAAGCGAGCCCCACCTTCCCAGGCGGGGCTCTCTGCTTTAAAGTACCCCCATGGCAGACCTCTTCGGCGATCCGATCATACTCATCCCCGTCATCGCCATACTCACGATCTTCGGCCTCTTCTACGTCGCCGCCATGATCTGGTCCTACAACCGCGAAGCACAAAAACATGGGTAGAAATCGGGGTGTCTGCCGGTGGTGGTGCTGCTCTTGTTGTTAGCGGGAGGCTTTACTTGTGCCTAACGAAGAACTAATGCTGGGACTAATCCAATGAATACTAGATCACGAATAGCTGCGGGCATACTAATCACCCTAACTTACCTATTCTGGATGAGTGTTCTTTCGTCTACGCCGAGCGAACCTTTATTAGCAGATGGTGTCACATTCGAGGAATACTATTCTGCTCGTAAAAGCCTCAGCGAACAGATTGGCGAAGAAGATCCTAATAGTCGCTATAACAATGACCCGCTGCACGACGCTGAATTCGACGTAGAACTCACGGGAGATGAGATATCGGGGATTTTTTTCATCCAACGATCAATGCAAGTCCGTGTCGATATGGCCAAAGATCGCAAAACCAATCTATACTGGTATGCGGTATTGGCAACCACTCTGCTCTTCGTACTTTCACTAGTTGGATTGAGATGGTGTCGATCTTCTACCCGGGAAGCATCTTCACAGTCGCCAGCAGAATAACGCTCACCCTTCCGGCAACTCATACGTCCCCTGCCCGGCCTTCTTGAGTCGGCCTTCTTCTGCCAGCTTTTCCCAGACGCTTGAAGGGTACTGGTTCGGTGGTGTGATGGCGGAGATGCTGGAGGTTTTGCCGTAGGTGGTGTAGCGGGCGCCGAGCTTGGATTCGTCGTCGCGGCGGGCGTTCTTGAGCTTCTTTCTAAAGGCCTTCAGCGCGTGCTTGAGGTTGTCCTTATCCAGTGAGTCGTGCCCGCCTTCGGCTGCCTTGTCCGCCAGCATCTGCTTGACAGTCCGGGTCTCGTTAACGGGGACCGCGCCGCGGGCGATGTGTTCTTTCTCGCTAGGCTGATCCGAGGCCGGGGGTTCCTGATCCGGGGGTTCCTGCTTCCTGGTGGCGTCCACCTCGGCGACCAGTGCGGCGAGCGCTTCGATGTTGCGGTCCCCCACCGCCTTGGCGACCTTGTTGGCATCCACCCCCATCCGCATCAGCGCGACCTGGGCCTTGCCCCAGAGCTAGGTCTTGTTCGTGCCTTCCTCCGCCAACCAGAGGTCCGAGACGATCTGCGAGAGCTTGTCGCTCTGGATCGTGTCGTGGTTTTGGTAGTAGTTGTCGACGATTTTTTTCTGGTGGCTGCTGGACATGGAAGGGCTCGGGGAGGATCGGGGTTAGGGGTTGTGGCAGGTTGTGAAGTATTCTAACCCGGTACGGCGTCCGCTGGATACTCTGGGCCAAATCGATTTGGAGGTATGAAAATGAGCCTGATGGATTTATTGTTCCCTCAAATAGCTACCGCGACCCACCTACGGTCGATCCGCGACCAGAATGCCGAGACGGACGGCTTGCAGCGGTTACGGGAGATACGCCAAAGCGCCACACTCCAAGCCCTTAAAAGCCGCATCGACAGCCTGGAGGACGACCTCGGCTACGTCACACTCGTGCTGTCGGGGCTGATGTCAACGCTCGACGAGAAAGGCGTGATCCGCCGCGACGACCTCAAGGAGGAATTGAGCCAACTTGACGGGGTCGATGGCATCCGCGATGGCAAAATCAGCATCCAGATGCTGAAGTTCCTGATAGAAAAGGCGTCACACTGAGCGGTGAAAATCCGTTGCGGCCGACGAGCGTGATGATGTGTATACTACCCCCCGCTGGGAGTGTAGCTCAGTGGTTAGAGCAGGCCACTCATAATGGCTCGGTCGCGGGTTCAAATCCTGCCACTCCCATTGATCTGCTGATCCGTGTCCGCCGACTTGGCTCGGACTCAGCGGGCACGCCGACGCAGAAGCGCCAGTGCGGTGGCCGACAGCAGGCCCAATGTGCCTGGCTCGGGGACGGCGGCCAGGGGTGGAGGCGGGGAGCCGGAGTTCCAATTACCCAACACGGTGTTGAGGTCTTCGATCCCGACGAACCCGTCCCCGGATGGGTCCGCCAAAGGGTTGGCCTGCGGGACGGACAGGTTCCAATCGCCAAGGATGAGGTTCAGGTCCGAGATCCCGACAAACCCATCGTTATCCAGGTCGCCGATCAACGGCGGTGGCGGCGGCGTGAGTTGCATCACACCGTTCACAACCCAACCGGTTTGGGTAAGGAACACTTGGCCGGAAAATCCCACGATGACGGACCAGGTGCCTTGTGCATCATCAGAGAGCGCCATGTTAGCGATGCGGACCGGGCCCGTGTTGGTGAGGTCTGAGTTAAACCAGATGATGCTGACTTTCTGATCGGCCATGACCACGGGGCCAGGGTCGCCCAGGTCGATCGCCGGACCTTGGATCGAATTGGTAAAATCGCCGGGAACCCCGACCCATGAGTCGAACTCCAGGTCAGGGCGCGAGGGCCAGAAATTCTGTTGTGGCAAGAAGGCATTGAAGTCCGGGTCGTTGTAGACCGAGCCGGTGTCCAATTCGAGCAGAAGCTCTGCCACGTTCCAATCCCCACCGGCGCCGTCGACGATCAGGCTGTTCGCCACCACGCCGGGGACGGTATTCGCGGGGTTGACTTCAAACGCCCAGGCCGATCCGGGCAGAATCAAGACACTCACCGCCGCAATCAATACCCACACGAACAAACTCATCCGGCAATATTGCAAGGTAAACGGTCCTTCTACTGTGGTCTGGCCAATTCTCCCCGCCGAGGATGGCGGGCCCTATCGCCCCTGACAGTCAGGTAAGTATACTCTACGTTTGGGGAAACTCAAGCCATTTATAACACAAGTTTCAAAATTCAATTGTCTGTTAAACCTGTATTTATGTGCCTGTTTGGCAATCATACGGGCCGGAGTACTACGCGATCCATAGCCCCGCTCACGCCACAGTGAGCCCGGCAAATTGCCTGACTTGGTTACCCATAGCAAAGTCAAAGATCGAGGTAGTCACACCACTCAAAGGGTCGCCCCCAATCGAGCCGTGCCCGCTTCGTGTGGACTAGAGCGGTTTTATTTTACCGTAGCGGGTGATGTATAGCCGCCGCGACTACGCGGTGTACTTAGGGCGTGGCCGCCCGGGCTAAACCGTTATACAACGCTATTGATAAAGTGAAACGGGCCTAAGCCCAAATCCGCAGACCGTTTCGTCCGCGAC
>JAJDCT010000266.1 GCA_029260695.1 Phycisphaeraceae bacterium | reverse complement strand
GACCGCCAACGTCCGGCTGAACATCCCCCTGCTTTCTGCCCCGATGGACACGGTGACCGAGTCTGCGCTGGCGATCGCCTTGGCGCAGGAGGGCGGGCTGGGTTTCATCCACAAGAACCTCTCGATCGACCAGCAGGTCCGTGAGGTCACGAAGGTCAAGCGGTCGGCCAACGGGGTGATTACCGACCCGGTGACGCTACCGCCGGACGCCTCTTCCAGCCGGGCCCGCCAGCTCATGGCCGAGCAGAACATCTCCGGCGTGCCGATCACCGTCGACGGGAAGAATACCGGGAAGGTCGTCGGGATCCTTACCCGGCGGGACATGATGTTCCTGCCGGAGGACGACAAGCCGATCAGCGAGGTGATGACCGCCGAGCCGCTGGTGACCGGTGAGCCCGGCACCACGCTCGAGCAGGCCCTGGCGATCCTGAATAAGAACAAGGTCGAGAAGCTGCTGCTGGTCGACAAGGACATGTGTCTGACCGGGCTGATCACGATGCGTGACATCGAGAAGCTCTCGCAGTTTCCGCTGGCCTGCCGGGACGACCGTGGGCGGCTGCGGGTCGGGGCTGCGGTGGGGGTGCATCAACTCGACCGCGTGGATGAGTTGATCAAGGCCGAGGTCGATGTGCTGGTGGTGGACTCGGCCCACGGTCACACGTCGAACGTGATCGACACGGTGAAGGCGGTGAAGGCGAAGTACGACATCGAAGTGGTGGCCGGGAACGTGGCGACCGAGCAGGGGGCCCGAGATCTGATCGAAGCCGGCGCCGATGCGGTGAAGGTCGGGATCGGGCCGGGGTCGATCTGCACGACCCGTGTGGTGACGGGTGTGGGTGTGCCGCAACTCACAGCGATCGCCAACGCCTGCCGGGCAGCAGACAAGGCGGGCGTGCCGGTGATCGCCGACGGGGGTGTGCGTCATTCCGGTGATATCACTAAGGCGCTGGCGGCCGGTGCGTCGAGTGTGATGCTCGGCTCGTTGTTCGCGGGCTTGGATGAGTCACCCGGCGAGATGGTGATCCACCAGGGCCGGCGCTACAAGACCTACCGTGGCATGGGCTCGCAGGGCGCGATGATGAAGGGCTCTGCCGACCGGTACAGCCAGAAGGGCGTGAAGCAGGACAAGATGGTGCCCGAGGGGGTCGAGGGGCGTGTGCCGTATCGCGGGCCGTTGTCAGATTTTATTTATCAGATGGTCGGTGGGCTCAAGGCGGGGATGGGGTATTGCGGCACACAGACCGTCGATCAACTCCGCAGTGATGCTCGGTTCGTCCGGGTCAGCGGGGCGTCACTGGTCGAGTCCCACCCCCACGACATCAGCATCACCAAGGAAAGCCCCAACTACACCGCCGAGGTCCGTGAGGAGTAGGGGCGGGTTTGCCGGTCTTCAGAAGTGAAGATGGCTGGGGTTTGTGTGTTCACTGAGATTGCCCTGGCATCAGGGTCTTGAGCGATTTCTCAAAGGTTCCAGGCCCGACTATGAATTTTATGGGTCGTGAGTTTCCCCGGTTGACGGTGTCGTACCCGTCGGTGTTGCGGGGGGAGATTTAATAAGATATATATGTCTTTAATTGTGCATCCGGCGTCGGGTATGGCCGATGTAGATGCATGAGATGGCATGGCGGGTTATTCTCGCCGGGTTTGTAGGAAGGATGCGGCTGGCATGGTCCGATGGTTGAGCGTCAGCGCGTGGGGGTTGGCTTTGAGCATCATGCTCGGGGTGATGTTCGGTGCGGGGGGTTACACCTTCTACTACGCCGACGGCACGTCGTACCTCTCAAACAACCCCGCCGCCTGCGCGAACTGCCACATCATGAATGACCAGTACGACGGTTGGCAGAAGGCGAGCCACCACGCGGTCGCTTCCTGTAACGACTGCCACGTCCCGCACGATCTGGTGGGCAAGTACCTGACCAAAGCCGAGAACGGGTATCTGCACTCCAAGGCGTTTACATTCGAAGATTTCCACGAGCCGATCCAGATCAGGCAGCGCAGCAAGGACGTGCTGCAACAGAACTGCATCGAGTGCCATCAGGAATTTGTTTCGCAGATCAAGAGCTACGCGGCGGCGCACGGCGAAGAGGCCAACTGCGTCCGCTGCCACCGTTCGGTCGGTCACGGACCGACAAAGTGAACCAGGAGATTTACCACCATGCCCAAAGCGCCCCCCGTTGATCGTGCCGGCACAAGTGCCCCGGCTCCCGGCAAGTCATCCAAACTCCCGTACCTGGTGGCGTTGTTGCTAGCCGCGGTGGTGACGGTGCTGGTCTTCATGCTGATGGGGAACATCGCTCAACACAAGCGTGAGGCAGAGCAGGTGGTCTTCAAGATCGCCGACGTCGATGAGACGACGACCGATCCCGAAGAGTGGGGCAAGAATTTCCCCAGGCAGTACGACGGTTACAAACGCACCGTCGATACCGAACGCACCCGCTGGGGTGGCAGTGAGTCTTATCAGCACGTCGATGAGGACCCCGATTGGCGCACGCTTTTCGCAGGGTACGCTTTTAGTTTTGATTACCGTGAAGACCGGGGTCACGCTTATATGCTCAACGACCAGCGTGAGACCGAGCGCGTCCACAAGGTCAAGCAGCCAGGCGCCTGCCTGCACTGCCACGCGTCGGACATCCCCGCGTACCGCAAGGCCGGGATCGAGAACGGTGCGCCAGGCGAGTTGACCGATCCGTTCAATAGCGCCGATGCACGGGAACAACTCCAGAAGGGATTCGAGGTTGTCTGCGCGATCCCCTATGAAGAGGCGACGAAACTCGTCGAGCACCCCGTTTCCTGTATGGACTGCCACGACCCCGAGACCATGCACCTGCGAGTTACTCGCCCGGGTTTCCTCAACGGTATCCGTGTGCTCGCCGAGAGCGATGAGCCTGTGCCGCACCTTCAGAGCATCGAACGTTGGCGCAAGGGCGACCGAAAGGAGCCTTACGAACCCAACACCATGGCCACACGTCAGGAGATGCGATCCTTCGCCTGCGGGCAGTGCCACGTTGAATATTACTTCAAGGGCGAAGGCAAGCTGCTGACCTACCCCTGGCACAACGGCCTGAAGATGGAACAGCTCGAAAAGTATTACGACGACGAGGGTTTCAAGGACTGGACCCACAAGACCGCCGGCTCTCCGATGCTCAAGGCCCAGCACCCGGAGTTTGAGATGTGGAGCCAGGGCATCCACGCCCGTGCCGGCGTGTCTTGCGCCGACTGTCACATGCCTTACAAACGTGAGGGCGCGATCAAGGTCAGCGACCACCACATCCGCAGCCCGCTACTGAATACCGCCCGCGCCTGCCAGGTGTGTCACAACGTCACCGAGGACGAGATCAAGGACCGTGCAGAAACGATTCAAGACCGCACCCGTGCCCTGATGGTCCGAGCCCAGAAGGCAACCCTCGACCTGATCGGGGTGATAGTCGAAGCCAGGGAAGCCGGCGCGACCGACGAGCAGCTCGCCCCGTTGCAACAATTCCACCGCAAGGCCGAGTGGCGTCTTGATTACATCGCGGCCGAGAACTCGATGGGTTTCCACGCCGACCAGGAGGCGGCCCGTATCCTGGGCGAGGCCATCGACTACGCCCGCCAGGGTCAGGTCCAGGCCGTGCAACTGCTGGGCACACTAGAGTCACAGACAAATCAAAATCAGGTTAGTTTGAACTGACGATCAAGAGCATGTAGTGATGGTTCATTTTAGTGTTTTGACGTACAGCGAACAATTTCATCCCCTCGCACAGCGATCATCCGTAGTGTGCCATGATCATCAAACTGTAAAGCGATTGGTCTTTTCGAGAACGATCCTTGAACGCGAGCCCCATTGATCGTTATCCAATACTCGTGGCCCTTCTGATGTCCATGGTATTTATCTACGATTTTAGCTGTAAAGCGGTCGTCCTGGCTGGTCACTGTATTGACAGCAGCAACGGATTTGGGGAACACCGGGACGAGTTCCAAGCCCAGAGCTTTTGCCTTTGCTTTAATTTCCTGTAGTGATTGCGCCTTGCCTATCTTGGTTACGAATATTTGTTTACTATCTTCACCGAACCAGAATTTGGGTCTTGTATATTTCACGTTTAGCAAGGCTTGCCCGTCAACGAAAAGCTCGTCATTGCCGAAATAGGCAAAGTGCTTTGAGTCCGGACTGAAACTCATTGGTACAATTTTCTCCGAGAGCGGGCCGACTTCATTGTTGTCCTGGTCGACAAGAAAATACTCAAAATTATCTGTCTGGACAAGATAATAGACACGGCTTCCGTCAGGCGAAAACAAAGCATTTTCCAGCGTGGCATAGTCTCTATGGGTCTGCCCCTTAACAACTATTCTACTGTCGATCCCTTGATAGATGGTCTCGCCATTTGGGCCCAGGAAGCAGTTGCCATTTGGCCCCAAGCTATTTCGCGATCCCACACCCAGGGAGGCAACTTTCTGGCCATTGACGAACAGACCTTTGGTATTAGTGGGCTTCGGGGCATTTCTCTCTACTATCTTGCGGCTGTAAACGATAACGGCGGTATGCTGCAGGTTGTCCGAATATACAATTTTAGACTTCTTTTCAGTCTCGCCAACTTCCCTAGTCCGATAATTGTATTCTTTCGGATCGTAAACGAGCTTGTGATTAATATAGGTTGGCTCCTCACGTGGAGACAGCGATTGGCGTGCCGTGTAGAGGTATCTTTCACCGTCGGCACTAAACTGGATGTCACCAAGACTCTTGAGATCAGGGCCTTTGAGATCAGGGCCTTTCACGCCCTCTACCGAATAATGTGTGCCATTGCCCGTTGCCGAGTAAACAACAGTGTTCTTTTCGGTAAAACGTAGCACGCCGATGCCGCCGGCCGTTTCCATGCGAACGCCATCTACAATGATCGTGGAGTCAGTAGTGGAAGATGTCTGGATGACGGCATACCTCTCACTGTTGGGGCTAAATAATATCCTGGGCTTGGTAAGCATCGCCTGAGTCGTCCCGGATATGGACTCTTGGGAACTGGTATAAGCTTTCTTGGGGGGGAGGATCGAAATACTGCCGTCAGAGCGCTTGATGGAAACGACAACCTTGCCATCGATGACGATTTGTTCTTCATCTGAGGTCGTGCCGAAATACCCTAATCGCTTGCCATCGGGGCTAAATATCAGGCTTTCAATCGTATTGAACTCGGGCCCGGGCACATTGTTGTGGACCACGCGCACACGACTGCCCGACTGTTCAATGCGAGCAATGGAGTGGCTTTCTTCATTAATTGTGTAACCATCCAGCGGGTTGTGTTTCTCGGACCGTCCAATCACTTCGTAAGTAAAGGTTGAGCTGAAATCTGCAGTGTTGTTCGAGGGTTTCTTTTTTGAATTAGGTTTAGAGGCGTTTGAGGGCTTGTTATTAGATACTTTAGGGGTCTGCGCATTAGCTTCGGGTGTGTTTGCTGCCTGGATTGCTTGTTCTAGCTCGTTTAATTTTTCTGATGTAGTCTTGGCCACCGCTTCCATGGTCTCGCAACCGCCAGTTGAAAGAGTGCCAATTAAAAGGCTGGATAATAATGTCATTCTTGTGAGTTTAATCATGTTGTACCCCTGAATGGTAATTACTCAATGTTAATAAGTGTTATGGTTTAGTAGCCCATTGCTAAAGCCGTCGGTTGGAATGAATAGAGCGTGTTTGTAGGGTCAGGGTTTTAGCGTGGCCCGCACAACGTCGTCGCCTCGTACAGCAATCAATCTCAGGACACCTTGATCGTCAAAACGCATGGCAAGAGGCCATTGCTTGAAGGTCTCGCCCACGCGCTGACCGTTGATCTCAATCCAGTATTCGTGACCACGATCACCGCCGAAGTATTTATGGATGTTCTTGGCCTTGTAGCGACCGTCATTACTGGTCGCCACCATATGCAGAATACCATTTGATGACATCTGTGGGGCGGAAGCAAATACGAGGTCTAAGCCTATCGCTTTAGCCTTTGCTTTTGAATCTCGTGCCGAGGGCGAATCGTCATCCCTGAGCAAGGTGACAAATAATTTCTTACTGTCTTTGCTGAACCAGAACGTCGATTTCTTGTTCAGTTTATCTAGTATTACCTCGCCCTCAAGACGAAGTATGCGGTTGTTCAGGATGGCAAAATACTTTGAGTTCGGGCTGAAAGCCATGATGGATTTGAGGAATAAGGGGCCCGTCTCAGCCTGGTCTTTATCGACGAGCCACGTCGTGGAGTTCTCTGCATTAACAATATAATACAGGCGGTTACCATCGGGGGAAAATATCACCTCATTCAGGCTGGCATAGTCTCGATGTGCTTCCCCATTAAGGACGACACGGCTGTCATTGCGCTGGTAAATCAGGTCACCGTTAGGCCCCAAAAAGACTTTGCCTGAGTCTTTATAATCAGGGTTAATGTTAAGGCCATATTGTGGCACCCTTAGTGAGTCGATTAGCCCATCGTTTATGTAAAGATCTCTACTGGTCGCTCTACCAACGGGGTCGTGCTTCGATATGATCAGTGCCGAGTGTTTTAAATTGTCTGAAACGATGAACTCAAAATCATCGATCTTGTCTTTGTAAATCGGCTTATCCCTGTCGAAAGCAAGGGCATGGTTGAGGTATGGCAACCCATTGCATTGATAGAAAAAGCGTTGGTCATCACCGCTGAAGCGGATGGGGCCCAAACTGGTGTTTTTATCTGAGGCATCGGGGCCTTTGGCGCCATCTATTGTGTAATGCCCCGATCCGCGATAGCGGTTCGCAGTACTAAGCAAAATCCGGTTGGTGGGCGTAAACTTGAGTAATCCGATGTATTTAGCGGTTTCTACCGCATCCCCATCGACATATGCGGTCATTTCTAGAATCCGCTGGTTGGACGAGAGCCCAGCGATAAATGCATAATGTTTGCTATCTGCACTAAACAGAATGCTCTGTCCGCGGGGCTTTGTTTGGATCTGGCCTGTAAAGGGGTATTTAGAGTTAATGAAATGTCGGCCGTCAGGTAGTCTTACTATCGACGTCTCAGACTTCGAAGCACTGTAGACGACCTGCCCGTCAACGATGACCCGTATCTTGTCGGATGTGGTGCCGACATACCCTAGGCGCTTCCCGTCGGGGCTGAACACGACATTCTCTATCTTATTAAAATCGGGTCCGGGTGTACCGTTAAGCACCATCCTCATGCGGCTTCCCACCCGCTCGGTACGTGCGAAGGAATGTGAATCCTTGCTGATTAAATATTGAATACCGTTAATCTTCCCCGATGAATTATTTAATTCAGTAATCCCATTGGTTGATCCAATAACCTCATAATTGAAGGTGCCACTCAAAGTGGCGGTGTTAGGAGCGGTCTTCGCTGTTGCCCCGGATTTGAAAGTTGGGGGGGGTTCCAGGCCGGGTGATTTGGGGGCCTGAGTATTCCCGCCTTGCTTCGCCTCAGTTGCTCGGATAGCTTGTTCAAGTTCACCTAAGTTTGTCGATGCAGCTTGGGCCGCCTCTTCTAGCGAATCACAACCACCTGCTATAAAAGTAATGGTGAGAGAGGCGATGAAAACTATAAGATTCAGTTTAGAAAGCATTATTCTCCTTTAGATATGGATCCCTAGAATTGGCTAAGTCATCTGATATGCTTTGAGTCTTTGGCCACTTTCGACCATATTAATGGTATATTAAGTATATTTTTATTGCAAGGGTAGATATCCGATATATTAGTCTTCTATATTCTCGCGTCCCAACTTGAAGGACTTCAGGCCTGTGGGGGGTGAATTCAAAGCTCGTTGACTTTTATGTCTCCCCTCAGCCCCGGTTTGCCGGGGTTTTTAATTGAGATATGTCTATGTAAGTGGATCGTATCCTTAGATCGGTGTGTACCTCAGGGCATAACACAACACCACGGCGGTGTGCAGAGGGATAGCCAGCGCGATGACCTTCGCGTCTGAACAGTTGCGCACACCGCCGTGGCTAATTAGCTACCTACTCTTGACCTGAATCTACAGGCTCGACCCGGACATCGTCGATCCAGACGGTCCCGCCCATAACCATCCAGAACTGGATCGCCGCATTTTCTGTGTCTTGTGGGATCGCGTAGCGTTTCTTGACTGTCCGCCAGCCGTGTGTGCCGTGGATACGCGCCACGTCCAGGTTACGCACGAGGACTTCTCCATGGGTGTCCCAGACGTAGAACTTCATCCACGCGTTTGCAGCATTGTCAGTTTTGATCTTCGCGGACACATCCACGGCCTGGCCTGGGATCAAACCTTCGATGTTGATACGAACGATATCGATCGGCATGCCGCCGGTCTTTGTGATGCGCAGCGACTGTTTACCCTCGGTCTTGTCTGTCTGATCTGGTTCCAGCTTCATCCGGCCCGAGTTGCTACCGATGATCCAGCCCAGGGTGCCGCGCTCGAACCCGCCGTTGTCAAGGAGGTTTACACCGTCCTTCTCCCCAACTCCGCCGGCACTACGCGCCTTATCCAGTAGCTGCTTGTATTCTGAAGGCCCGGGGTGGGCCAAAATAATTTGTTCCAGGAGCGGGATCGCGTTCTCAAATCTGCCTTGTTCGACGTAGGTTCTCGCAAGATTCACGGCACCGGCATGCGGCTGTGGGGACTGCCGGTACAGATCCTCCCAAAC
Organism: Phycisphaeraceae bacterium; assembly: GCA_029260695.1. GTDB lineage: Bacteria > Planctomycetota > Phycisphaerae > Phycisphaerales > Phycisphaeraceae > JAJRRS01. The sequence goes on along the minus strand of JAJDCT010000266.1, from coordinate 4,530 downwards.
CTCGATCGCTCGGTCGATTTCACCCTGGTTTTTCAGGCTAAGCCCAAGGCCGTTGATTGCCCCGCCGTGACCCGGCTCCAGTTCGATGCACCGCTCCAAATGTTTCTGCGCACGAGCCGGCTGCCCCTGAGTGATCAGAGCCCAACCCAAGCCGTTGTGTGCATTGGCGAGTTCCGGGTCCAGTTCAAGCGCTTCAAGAAAGGCCGATTCCGCTTCCCGCCATTTCTGTTCGCCCCATAAGGCCCACCCCTTCTGCGACAGCTCTTGTGCGGCCACCGGGCCGCCGGAATTTTGGGCAACAGGTTCGATCTTTCGGCGTAATTCATCCGTCAGTTCCCCTGCATCGGCGGCGGCATGCAATACGTTCACCCATGCCCGTCCGGTAGTTGTCGAACCGTCTTCCATGCCTATGGGCACACCTTTGAGTAATTTGGCAGACAGAGCTTCGGCTTGTTCATACTCACCCAAGAGCAAATACACGCTCACCAATGTTTGTTGGGCGACGTTGCCTGTGGGGCCATCGGGTGCCTGTAACAACCACACTTTTGCACGCTGGTAATCCCGTTTGGTATACGCGATCTGCCCCATGCCGTTGATTGCGCCCGGGTGTGCTCCGTCCAGCTTCAGCGCCTCCTCAAACGCATCGGCCGCTTTGTCGTGTTGTTTGGCGTTGTAATAGCTCCAGCCTAGGCCATGCCGAAGATTTGCGGATTCAGGCTCCAGTTTGATCGCTGCAGTGAAATGCTGTGCCGCCTCTTCGTTTTTCCCAGAAAACCACAAAGCCCAACCCTCTTGCTCTAGCCGCTCTGCCTCGGCTCTGGTTTCGAGCTGGTTGAGTTTGATTCCTGAGTCATCCGATCCCCCAGGTTCCCCCGTTACGAGAACCAACGCCGCGACAATCGATGCGCCTAATACCAACATCATCAGACCTCCTGCAATGAGCCGACGTTTCCGCCGGCGGGTCCGCTCGGCACGTTGGAGGGACTGAGCAAGGATCGGCGTCGCTTCTTCGAGCGCCGCGTTCAGAGCCTGTTCCTCGTTGGTGTCGGAGCATGTGTCGGTCATCGCTGTATCCCTCTAACCGGAACGCCCGGTGCTGTCAGATCCGTTTGATCAGTTTGGCGGCTTCGTCCGCATCCATCTTGCCGCGGTCGACGGCGTCTAGGATGGTCCCCTTGACCTTGCGCGTCTTGGCGATCTCGTCACGCAGCGCAACGATCACCTTGTCCAGGCGGTTCCTCACCGTGGGGTAGGACACGCCTGTCTGCTCGGCCATGGTTTTGAGGTTACCACCGGCCAGGACGAACATCTCGATGAAGCGCTGATGCTCGGCGGGCAGGTTCCCCACCCGGAACATGGGGAATGTAGCTGAGACATCAACCTCGCAACCATCACACCGCATCCGCGTGACCCGCATCGGGCCGTCGCAATAGGGGCATGAACTGGTGGGGGCTTCTTGAGTCATATTCATTAAATCTAATACTACGCGCCATAATAGTTATTAAAATGAAAAAAACAAGAGTAAAAGTGAAATATATCTAAATTGCACTTAGGGGCTAATACAGGCTGGATTGTGAAGTCCCACCCCGATTGGCCTATTTTGCAGACGGGCTTTCGGTGGGTAGGGTTTGGTTTGTTAAAATGGCCACCGGGGTAACTTGTTGTAGGTTTCGGTCTCGATCATCCTAATCAGGGAGGTGGACGTTGTTGATTCAAATCCGTCAATTTAGAACAGTTGCTGTCATCGTTTTCGCGTTTGGCCTGCTTGCTTGTCAGTCTCAAGCCGGCGGTATCGAAGATACTTTCAGGAAGGTCACGGGTACCGACAAGACCAAAGTCGAGGACGGCGACGCCGACATGGGCTTGCCGGAGTACAAGGGGATCAAGCACGCGGTCGGCGTGGTCGACTTCGAGAACGATGCCGGCTACCACAGCCAGTGGAAGCTGGGCTACAACCTCTCGATCCTTCTGGAGTCGGCGCTATTTGATACCGGGCGTTTCGTCCTGGTCGAGCGTGAGAAGCTTGGGGTCGTCATGGGCGAGCAGGACCTGGCCGCCAGCGACCGCGTGGCGCAGGCTTCCAGCGTTGCACAGACAGGCAAGCTGCGGCCCGCGAAGTACATCGCTACCGGCGCGCTGACCGAGGTCGAGGAGAACGAATCCGGCGGCGGCGGCGGGTTCAACATCAAGGGCATCCGCGTGGGCGGTTCCAAGGCCGACGCCAAGCTCACTATCATCGCCAAGCTTATCGATTCGACCACCGGTGAGATCGTCGCCAAGAAGCGTATCACCGGCGAGGCCGGCCGAGCCAAGCTTAACCTGGGTATCTCAAAGGGCGGCTTCAACGGCGACATCGGCGGGTTCGCTAAGACACCGCTGGGTGAGGCCGCGCAGGACTGCATCAATCAGGCAGCCAAGTTCTTTGCACTCCAGATGGAAGAGCTCCCCTCAGGCGGTGCCGTTGTGATGGTCAAGGACGACCGGGTCATCATCAACCGCGGCGAGCAGTACAACTTCACCGAGGGCATTGTCCTGTCCATGACCGAGCAGGGCGAAGACCTGATCGATCCCGAGACAGGCGAGGTCCTGGAAAAGGCTGAGGGCATGGAGATCGGCACGATCCGTATCGTCAAGACCACCGAAAAGGTCTCCTACTGCGAGGTTATTTCAGGTGAAACCAACCCCGAACGCGGCACCAACGTGATCGTCCTCATCAGGCCCCAGATCATCGATGAAACCGACGGGGACTGAGGCGATCTGCAAGGCCGTCAAACCGGGCCTGGAAACGAAGAGCCCTTGACCCCGCCGAGCCGATACAATATCCTGCCCGACCCATTGGCCGGTCCCGGAAGTCCTTCTGGGCAGGGTTAAGCGGGCTCGTAGCTCAGTTGGCAGAGCGCACCCCTGATAAGGGTGAGGTCGCAGGTTCAAGTCCTGCCGGGCCCATTGAAAAGCCCCCGTAACTGGGGGCTTGTTCTTTGCGCCGGGCCGGTGCCGTTGCGAGGATTTCGGAGGTATACTTGTGGACCTCCCCCCGCCGACGGACATATGCGGCGAGTGTGAGAGCCATCGGTTAAGTCAGCCGTTCGGCTGGAAGTAAGCAAGGGGAAACTGAAAATGAAAGCGTTACTACAGGCGGTCCTGCTGCTTGCATTGCTGATCCATCTCGTGGGGTGCGACGTGTTTCCCATGTATACGATGGTTAACAACACGGGGAAACCGCTTGTGCTGATCCCATCAGAACAAAGTCAGCATTTTATTGATAGTCATCCAGAATTCAGTGACATGTTCACGGAAGAATCAACGCATCAACTCATTGAAATTGGATCGAGTCTAACCATCGTGACGCCACCGCCACCTCCGACAGACTTTACCCAAAATGGTTTAGTTTATCGATATCGAGGATTGGGCCAAGATGTTCCCCGCGAATTTGAGGGCTGTAATAGCAGCCGTTTTAATCCATTTAAGCAGTATTTCTACGTCCTGCAGATCGAATCCGATGGGAAGATCTACGCCTTGTACCCCGACGAGGACTATCCCGCCAGCACGCTCCCGCCGCAGCCCGAGGGGTACCCGCTGGTGCCCACGAAGGTGGCTGTGAGCCCTTGAGGTATTTTCAGGTGCGCAGGGAATTCCGCGGATATTCATCCGCGGCTATGACCAAGCGTGGCGCTACAGATGGATTGAGGATGCTCAAGAGATCAGTTGCATCGGCCTTAAGGTTGATGCGCCTGATCAGATATCACTCACAAACTGGTCATAAAACGCCGAGTAATCTTCGGGGGTCTCGCCGGCGAGCCATTGCATGGCGGACCTTGGGTGGCGGTTGTATTTGCCGGTGAGGTTGTAGGCGACATTGGGGCCCCAGTCGACGTTCTTTTTCAGAGGCAGGACGTGCTGTTGGAGCATGTCGATGATGGGCTTGAGCTTGAACTTGGGGTTTTTCAGGAAGCCGATGAGTAGTTCGGTGGGGCAGTTGCCGGCGCCGCGGCCGAAGCCGTCGAGTGTGGAGTCGGCTCGGTTGCAGCCGAGGATGATGGCCTCGATGGTGTTGGCGAAGGCGAGTTGCATGTTGTTGTGGGCGTGGATGCCGATTTCTTTGCCCGTGCCTTCGAGTGCTTTTTCGTATTTGCGGTAGAGGTAGTCGATCTGTTCGCGGTAGAGCGAGCCGAAGCTGTCGACAATGACGATGACTTGTGCGGGGGAGGGTGCGAGGACTTCCAGGGCCTGGTCGATCTCGGGTTCCTGCACGCCTGAGATGGCCATGATGTTGCAGGCGGTTTCGTAGCCCATCTCGTGGCAGTGGTGGAGCATGTCGATGGCTTCGGGGATCTGGTGGACGTAGCAGGCGACGCGGATCATGCTCAGGACGCTCTGGTCGGCGGGGATGATCTGAGTCTTCCAGTCGCTCTTGCCGGCGTCCGCCATGGCGGTGAGTTTCAGGCCGGAGGCTTCGGCGTCGTGGTCGCCGACGACGCGGCGCATGTCTTGCTCGTCGCAGAATTTCCAGGCCCCGAATTGATCGCGTGA
>JAJDCT010000265.1 GCA_029260695.1 Phycisphaeraceae bacterium | reverse complement strand
GTTTTGCGGTGATTCTGGGGACTCCGGGGGCAGGCCCCAGTCGATCAGCATCTTCTGTGTGCCGTCGGTCGCGAGCTGGTGCCCAAGCACCCGGCCCCTGACAAAACATAGCCGTTGGGCGAGCGTCTGGCGGTCTGTTTTCCCGAGGTTGGTCATCTTGGCGGGGTCGGTGACGCCTTGCAGGTAGACCCATTCGAGCAGTTGCTCCTTGCGGAACGCGGGCATGCCCCAGTCTGCGATCAGCTCGGCGAGCGTGTCGGGGTTGAGGTCGAAGATGTGAGGCCGATCATCCATGGCCGGAGATTGTAGCTGTTTGCGGCGTTGGTATGCTGGTTAAACCTTGATGTGGATTGACTCATGATTTCATCCCGTGACCGAGACATTTTCGACGAAGTGCTGGATCGTGTGATCGCGGGGCTTCCCGTGCGGCTGCATGAGTTGCTGGAGGAGGTGCCGTTGATCGTGGAGGACGAGCCTGGTGAGGCGTTGCTGGCGGACCTGTTCGCAGATGTGGACGGGGGCGACTTGTGCGGGCTGCACTGGGGGACGGCACTCACTGATCGGAGTGTGGAGGCGTCGGGGGATCAACCGGGGGTGCCGGATCGGATGATGCTGTTCCGTGGGCCGATCATACGGCTTGCGGGTTTTCACGGCACGGGGCAGGGGGTTGGGCGAAGCCGTGGGTTGGCTGAGCTTCGCCGGCAGGTGAAGATCACGCTGCTTCACGAGATCGGCCACCACTTCGGGCTGGATGAGGATGACCTGACGGATCTGGGCTACGGATGACGGTGCGGGCTGACGGGTTTGGCAGACATCGGCTATGATTCCCGGGCATGTTGAAACTGGCGACACTGATTGAAAACCCGGGCGAGCCGGAGGTCCAAAGCCTTTACCAGGACCCCGCCGAGCTCAAGGCGTTGGGGTACAACGGCCTGGTGATCTACGAGAGCACGGCGCTGTCGGGTATCCAGAACACCGACGCGATCGGTTCCGATGAGATGCGTCGATGGGTCAATGCGCGTGTGGACCACATCGGGCAGACCATTCAAGCCGCCCACGACGCGGGGCTTGCGGTGTATCTGTCGTATGACGTGCTGGTGCTGCCGGCCCATGCCGTCGAGCGCAACGTGAACGGGCTGTGTTGCAAGGGCAGGCCTCAGACGCTGTGCCCGGCCAGCGAGCAGGCGCTTGAGCTCTCGGTCGCGGCGTTGGAAACATTACTCAACCGGTGGCCGGGCGTCGAAGGGGTCGTGTTGCGTTTCGGTGACACGGACGCCCAGCGCCTGCCGCACCTGGTCGGCAACGATCTGTATAGTCCACACTGTCCGCGGTGCAGCCAGTTCGGTCGAGCAGACCGAGCTTCGGCGTTTATCAAGCGGGTCCATCGGCTGGTTGTCGAAGGTTTAGACAAACGACTGATCGTCCGTGCGTGGAACGTCCGCCCCGGCGGGATGCACGATGTGCCAGAACTCGCCAAACGCATCGCGGAGGGCCTGCCAGGCGATCCCAAAGACGACCGGCTGATACTTTCATTTAAATTTACCCAGACCGACTTTTGGCGATACCAGCGATGGAACCCGTCGAGCCTGGTGTGCGGTGGTCGGCCGATCCTGTACGAGTTGCAGTGCCAACGCGAGTTCGAAGGCAAGGGGGGCATCCCAAACTGGCAGGCGCCGCTGTGGCGCGACGGGTGCCCGGAGGTGGCGGGGCTGAAAGAGGAGGTACACGGGTTGGCGGAGGCGTCAGACCGTGTGAATCTCGCCGGGCTATGGGCCTGGGTGCGTGGCGGTGGCTGGGGCGGGCCGTTTGTTAAGAACGAGCATTGGATCGACGCGAATGTGTTTGCGGTGCCGTTGTTGGCTGAAGATCCGCAAGCCGACCCGCGGGTGTTAGCGGAGCAATGGGTCCGTGACCGCTTGGGCTTTAAAGACGATGCGGTGGCGCATGTGGTCAGGCTTCTGGAAGACTCGCCGGACTTTGTCATGCAGGCTTTCTACCTCGGGCCGTTCGCCAGCGGGCGTACCAACCCCTGGCACCCCAACGCGGACTGGGTGCAGGATGACCTCCTGGATACGCGATCGGCCTGGCGGATCATCCAGAGCTTAAACGAGACCCAGTTAGACCAGCTGATGAACGAGAAGCAAGAGGCGGCGGACGCGATCGGGCGGCACCGTGCGGCGCTACAGCAGGTGGTCAGCGACCGGCGTCACCACGAACTGGACCCGCTCGTAAACACGCTTCTCTATACCGAATCTTTCTTTGAGGTGCTGCGGGATCTGGTCTGGGGGTTGGTGGCTTACCGCCGGTTCCAGAAGACCGGGGACAGGGCGTTGGCCGAGATCGTCAAGCAAAAACTCTTTGCATCGCAGGACCATTGGAACCATCACACCCAACGTTTTGGATCACTCCCCGGTGCCGCGACCGCGTTCAGAGAAGAAAACTTCTGGGATGTGACTCAGGACATCATTTCGAAAGTCGATGGCTAGGATTCGGGAATAGTGCTCAGCTTATCCATGTAATCAAGCTCTCCAGCGGATTCTCCAATTATGACTGACCAACAAAATACTCAAGCTTTACCCGACTCCAGAGAAGAAGGCTTGAACCGAAATGATGGCGAGATCCGTGACCTGCCAAGGTGGCTCGTCTGGTATCTGATCCCGGCGCTGGGACTCTTCGTTATGCTGCTTTTAGCGTTGGAGCTGGTACTAGGTGCCGACGCGATGCGTAGCGGGTTTTTCCCCCAGAAGGGTGGATGGACGGTGACCTGGTACGAGCTGCTGACATACAAAGAAGGGCCGATGGAATACACGGGTGTGCTGCTGATGGTCCCGGGGGTGATTGCAGGATTCTATGCCGCGTTTAATTTCAAGCGGTTCCCCGACCGGCGTTTGGGTGTC
>JAJDCT010000264.1 GCA_029260695.1 Phycisphaeraceae bacterium | reverse complement strand
CGTCGTAGCTGACGGCCTCGGCGGGCTGGGTGTCGGCCTGGGACCCGGGTTCACGGGCCTGGGCAATCGCGATCAGCCCCTGCACGATCTCGCGGTCGTGACGCAACGAAACCAGCCGGGTCGCCACACGGTACGCATCCGGCTCGCTGAGCCCCCCCGCCGCCTGGAGCGCTTCGTACTTGGCGATCATCTCACCGAGCGGGCGGTCTTCCATGGGCAATTCAAGCATCGCCTGCATCTGTGATTCAAGCTCCGAAAGGCTCTGAACCTCGACGGGCTTGCTGGGCGGGCCGTCGAGCATCTCATCTAGCGCTTGGACGGATGAATCTTCGGGTTCCGGATCGACCACAACCACCGGCTCAGGCTCGACAGGCAGGGCCGGCTCCACTACCGGGTCTTGCACCACAGGCTCCGGCTCAGCGGGGGCTACAGGGACTACGACAATCGGCTCCGCAGGCGTCTCTACGACCGGCACGGGTTCGGGGGCCGGCTCAGGCTCGGTCACCTCCGGCTGCTCGACCGGCTGGGGTTCCACGGGTTCTTCGGGCTCCCCTGCGGCGGCGGCCTCCATCGCCAGCGCTCGCCGGACCGATCCGGGGGGGAGGTACACATAAGCATTGGGCGGCGCGACGATCCGGTAATGGCTGCCCTCCTCGGCCACGATCTGCACCTCGTCACCTTCATTTAATATGGCCTGTGACCGGTAACTGCCCGCCGGGCCGTTGACATCCGCTGCCTTGGCCTCGGTGCGATCGGTATTCACCACACCCGTGGACCCGTCGCCCTTGGCGTCGACAAAAGCCTTGGAGATATAGCTGTGGATCCCCTCCGGCGGGATGATCTTGTACCACCCAACGATCACCTCTTCGACCTGGACAAGCCGGCCCTTATTCAGCTCACCCACGCGGTAGAAGCTATTGGCCGCGCCTGCACGGACATCGGTCTGGTTCTGATTGACCACCCCGGTGAACGGCACCTCTTGCGCTGACGCCGAAGATTGCCATACGGGGGAACCGATCGCCAACACCGCTACAAACCAAGTCAAGACCGACACGGGGGTCCAAGGTCTCATGGATACGCCTCCTGATCAGGCCGGCAGCGAGGCCATAGCGCGCCGGGGTATAGCCGACGGTATCGCGGCCTAATCAGAGCGTCAAGACGCAAGACGGTTCATGAGACAAAAAACAGGCCCGACATTGCCAGCCGTGGCACGGACTTAGCCCGACGGCGGCAGGGGCGAACCGCTGGGCGGGGGCGGCTGGCTGGGTGCTGCGGTCGCGCGTTGGCACAGGTCCGTCAGCTCATCGATCGCATCCACCACCCCCTGGGCGTCGGGTTTATTGCTCTGCTCCAGCTCCTGTTGAGCCGACACCGCCGACGCACGGATCTCCAGGTACCCGTGGCTGGTCGCGTTGCGTTTGACCCGGTCCAGCTCGTCACGCAGGCGTGCCAGGTCCTGCTCGCGCTGGGCCGACAAAACCGATTCGATCGACTCCGGGAGGTTGGTCACAAATCGGCGAAGCATCATCAGCAGATCGGGGTAGGCCGACAATTCGCTGGTAACCTCGCCGGGCCCAGCCAAACCAAAACGCCGGGCCTTCTCTCGGCCCACCAGCGTGGCCGCCGCCTCAATCAGCTGTGAGGGGTCATCAAGCTTACCCAACAGGTCATCACACCCCGCTTCGATACAGCGGGTCGCTTCACGGCGAGAGGTCTTGTCACTCAACGCCAGGATGGGGCCGGCGTACCCCACATCGCGGAGCCGCTCGGCCACATCGCAACCCTCACGACCCATCCCCGACAGGTCCAACATTACCAAGTCGTACGGCTCCTGAGCGTCCTGCGCCTCCAGCACGCACGACACCGCATCGTCCCCGCAGTTTGCAAAGTCCACCGAAGCCCCGGCCTGCTTGAGGCCCGAAGCCACGCGAAACCGCGTACCGTCTTCGCCGTCTACCAGAAGCAGGCGTGATAGGTGAAGCAGTGACGTAACACCCGCTGCCGAACGGCCCGGAAACAAGCTGTCATCAAACCGATCAGACATCGCTGATCCTCCGCGCCTCCACGGATACCGATACCGGGGGCCCGGCCCTGACCGGGTGAGTCCACTCAGAATGACTCATCGGCGGGTCCGATCACATCCTCAAGGTAATCGGACCTGTCTTTTCAGGTTGGGTGCGGGTTGTAACGGTTATGACGGTTGCGACGGTTGCAAAACCAACGGACGAAGCTCAAGGGCTGTCTGCTTGCAGCAACTCCACCCGCCAGGCCAGGGCGTAATCCCAGGGCTCGTCGTACACCCCGCTGGGTCTGGAGACCTCAAGGCGGTACCGGCCGGCCTCCAGGTTCTTGAGGTAGACGTGCTCGACGTTGTCGACGCGGCTGTTGCTGGCGGCCAGGTCGTGCTCGTCGCCTTGGTCGTCGGTGTGGACCAGGCGCAGGTTCAGGTCGGCTGTGCGTGGCAACCCGACCCAGCCCCCGCCCCCGGGGTTGCCCCCCGATGCTCCCTCGCCATCATCACCAGATGACAGCCCCACGATCCTGCGGTGCCAGGCCAAGATGATCGACGCCTCGCCCATCGGGGCTTGGGTCTGGAAGGTGTAGATGATCGTTTCTTCGGACCCGATCTTGCGGAAGTCCCAGCCCATGCGTTTGGGCAATCTGACAGGCACGGCTTCGTTAGCATCTGTGGGTGAAGCTTCTTCGAGGGCAACTTTGGGGGAAATCCCGGGAGGAACTCCGGGGGCGGGGGCGGGCCCGGCCTGGAGGATCTGGAGGCTGTGATCGAAATGGACCACGCCAGCGCCCAAGAATTCATCTAACGGCTTGCCGATCTCGGGCTGCCAACCCGCTGGCTTAGCCGCGCCGGCCAGCAGAACCGCCTTGATAACCTCGGCTTTGCCGGCACGGTGCGAGTGGTCCACCATCTCATCCGCGGCCTGTAGTAGCCGTGCGGCGCAGGCGGCGACCATCGGGGTGGTGAAGCTCGTTAAACCACGGGGCCCAACGATGTCCGGCTTGCTTCGGCCACGTGTTTCGATCCGGGTGTACCCACCGCTTGATCCACCGCCGGGCTGCGCCGAGCCGACCGCGATCACGTTGTACGCCGTCCCCAACAGGTATGGCACGGGCGTCTGCTTGCCGTTATTCACACCAACACAGACCACCGTGTCGTGCATGTCAACCTGCCAATCGACACGACGCAACACCTCCGCCGCGTTGGGCGCATCGCTGACCCAGGAGTGTGTCAACACCCGCATCGGCCCACCGACAGGCGGGTCATCCGAACCCGTATTAAGATATCCATACGACATCCAATCACGCGATTCATAGCAGTGCACGACACTGATACCCGGCGCGAGTCCTGCGAAGCCGTAGATCTCACGCGCGGTGGCGAAGGCGTGGCCGGACACCTTCGACGGCCCGGAACGCTCGACAAACGTCACGCCCTTAAACTTCGGCGAGCGCGTGTTGGGTAGGTACTGCCCGGCACCGATCTCGACGTGCCCGACCGTGATGCCCTTGCCGGTGGGGATCGATTTGCCCAGCCGGGCCCGGGCGGTGTCGATGCCTAAAAGGTGATATAGCGAAGGCGGCTTAGGTGCGGGACGTGTCGCCGGCTGTGTCGTGGTCGGGTCCGCAGCCGCTGCCGGTGCCGCATCGCCCCCCCCAGCCTCCTCGACGCCCCCAGGTCGGCTCGCAGACGGATCAACACCCGACGATTGGGCCCGTGACGACTCAGGATTCAGCCACCACGCCGCCGTTGCCAGCAACACGACCGTCAGGCCGATAAGAAGCGTGTTTTTCAGATCGTTCAACACCATGAAAATATCGGCCCAATCGACTCGCACACTTGGGCGCGGCCTCAAACAGAACAAGATCCACCCGGACGCCCGGAACAGCCCGCCGCTTAGCGACGTACTCAATACCGCCGATGACCCCGGGCGGTTCGGCGTTTTTCATTATGATGTCACGGCCTTCGTCGAACCCAGCTGTGTAAAGAGATCAGTATTGCCCAAGACCGATTACCTCATCGTCGGATCAGGACTCACAGGCAGCGTCATCGCGCGCGCACTTGCCGACGCAGGACGCGATGTACTCATCGTCGACCGGCGCGACCACGTCGGCGGCAACGTCCACGACCACCAGCACGCCTCGGGCATCCGCATCCATACCTACGGCCCACATTACTTCCGCACCAACTCCGACCGGATCTGGGAGTTCGTCACGCGCTTCGCCGAGTTCTTCAAGTACGAAGCGTCCCTCAAGTCGCTGGTCGACGGCCAACACGAGAACTGGCCCATCGCCGCCAGCTACATCGCCAAGCACATCGGTGTCGGCTGGCAACCGGAATTTACCGGCACACCGACGAACTTCGAAGAGGCAGCGCTCTCACTGATGCCGCGCGCCATCTACGAAAAGTTCATCAAGGAATACAATGAGAAACAATGGGGCGTCCCCGCAGACACGCTCTCGGCCGACCTCTGCAAACGCTTCGATGTCCGGGCCGACGACGAGCCACGCCTAAAGCCCGACTGCAAGCACCAAGGCATCCCCCTGCTGGGCTACACATACCTGATGCGGCAGATGATCCAAGGCATCCCCATCGAGTTGAATTTTGATTACCTCAAACGCCGCGGCGAAGCCGAGGCACGCGAGCTGACCATCTTCACCGGGCCGATCGACTCGCTGTTCGATTACGAGCTTGGCAAACTCGCCTACCGCGGGCAGGAGCGCAAACACACCTTCCTGCCCGACACCGACAACGCCCAGCCCTGCGGGCAGGTCAACACCCCGATGCACAGCCAGGGCCCTGCGATCCGTACGCTCGAGTGGAAACACATGATGCCCGCCAACCAGTCCAAGACGATCCGGGGCACACTGCTCACCACCGAGACGCCCTTCACCCCCGCCGACGCCTCCGGGTACGAATACCCCTTCCCCGACGACGCCAACGCCCAACTCTACCGCCGATACCGCGAAAAAGCCGACGACACCCAACGACACCTGGTTTGCGGCCGGCTCGGCGAGTACCGTATCTTATTCATGCACCAGGACATCTCCCGCGCCATGCTCCTGGCCTATCGCATC
>JAJDCT010000263.1 GCA_029260695.1 Phycisphaeraceae bacterium | reverse complement strand
ACGCGGATAAGAATGAGAATCTGATCAGATCCGATTCGCGTTCATTTGCGTTTATTCGCGGCTTATCTTCTTCGCGATCTTCGCGCCTTCGCGGTTAACACATCACCCCATGCGTTTGCGGTTCATCATCCAGTCTTCGCGGGTGTCGATCGCTTCTTGTATGACCTGTGCGTCGGAATCGCTAAAACAGCAGAGGACGACTTTCTCAGGGAGGCCGTGTTTACTCAGGAAACCCAGGACGTGGCCGAAGGCGATCCTGGCGGCGCGTTGTTTGGGGAAGTGGTAGACGCCGGTGGAGATATTCGGGAACGCCAGGGATTTGCATCCGTGCTCAATCGCGAGTGTGAGGGACCGGTGGTAGCAAGAGGCGAGGAGTGTGTCTTCGAGTGTGTAGCCGAGTTTTTGAGCTTCATCGCCGTGCCAGACGGGGCCGACGGTGTGGATGATGTGTTGGACGCCTGATTTTTCCAGGCCGAACGCGGGTGTGATTTTCGCCAGGCCGGTCGGGCAGCCGCCCAGTGTCTTGCAGTGTTCTAATAGTTCCGGGCCGGCGGCTTTGTGGATGGCACCGTCGACACCGCCACCACCTAAGAGCGATTCGTTGGCGGCGTTGACAACCGCATCGACACGGAGCGTGGTGATGTCAGCGGTGACGATCTCGATACGGTCCAGGGGTTCGATCATAAGAGTGAAGCCGAGGCCGACTGATAGCGGGTGTACTAGCTTAGGGACGAACCGCTAAAGGCTATAACCCTGCGTGTCCCGCAAAGCCAGGGGTTTGTCGAGGACTTCCTTAAGGATGATCGCCCGGCGTAGGTCTGCGCGAGACAACGGGCCGTGTGGGATCGGGCTCGAGTCTGCGGGGATAAGCACGGGTTCGGGTTTGCGCGTAACACGTCGCGAGGATCTTTCCGGGACCAGGCGGCGCGTGGTGGATGTGGTCGGCTCGGGCACGGGGGAGGGTTCGTGTACCAGCCTGCCGCTGCGTCGGGCCTGGGTCTGTGCTTGGGCGTGTGCCTGAGCTTGTTGCTGCCGGGCACGCTGCTGGGCACGGCGTTGGGCTTGTTGCTGCTTCGCTTGTTGTTGTGCCTGCTGCTGCGCCTGGGCGGCCTGACGCCTGCGTTCCAACTCGGCCTGACGCTGCGCCAATACCCTGCGCTGCGCCTCATTGGGTACCTGGGGCTGGGACACTTGTGCGGGTCGGCCTTTGCTTTGAGCTCGCTGTTCGTATTGTGCTTTGGCGCGTGCACGTGCGATGCGTTCGGCCATGGTCATGTTGCCCGGCTCACCGCCGGCAGCACGGGGCTGGTTTTGCGCCTGGGCCCGTTGATTCGAGGCCTGCCTTAACTGCTCACGCCGCCGGGACGCCATCTCTTCGAGTTCCACTGCGGCCGGGCCTTCGTCGCGCTTACGCTGCTCTTGCTGCTTCTTCTTGGCGTTGCCGATCCACGACCCCACCATGGTTGCCCCCACCAAGACGACCCAGATGTAATCGGTCCACGAAGCCAGTGTCAGTGTCAGGCTGTCTTGCATGGCGGGCTCGCTTGGTCTATCAGGATCGGACGGTTCAAAACACATGCACGATCGGGGAACAATATCACGTCTCTATTGTATCGGCCGGGTCGATCCAGAACACGGGACGTTCGTCAGGCATTGTCCCCGATACGGGAATCACCGGGCCAGGCACCCCCGCGGAGCACCCCGAACCCGCTCTGGGATTCTCAGGCGTGGGGGCTTGCATCGGCTGGAAACGCACGCCGTACACAGATTCCAAGAGCTTGGGTTCCAATACCTCCTGCCAAGTGCCAGACGCGACCAAGCCACCGGAATCCATCAGCCAGACGTCGTCGGCATACCGCGCCGCCAGATTCACATCATGCAACACCACCAACACCCCAAGCCTCGCCCCGCCGGCTTCCCCGGAGCCCCGCGGGGGCGCCTCTGCCTGTGCAAGCCGGGTCAGCAGGCGCATCGTCTGGTGGACGTGCCAGAGGTCCATACCCGACGCGGGCTCGTCCAGCAGCATGACACGCCCGTCACCCGCTGACTGCGCCACCGCACGCGCCAGCAACACACGCTGCTGCTGCCCGCCGGATAGTTGAGCAAACACACGGTTGCGCAAATCAGACAGGTCACACACCGCCAGCGCACGGTCGATCGCCGCATCAGAGCCGCCCAGCGCGTATCGGCCCATGGCTACGACCTGCCGAACCGTGAACGCGAAGCTCACCGCCCCCTTCTGCGGGACATAGCTTGCCAGCGCCGCCCGCTGCATGGGCGTCAACGCAGACACAGGCCGGCCGGCCAGCTCGGCTGCACCTTCCCAGGGATCGAGTTGGCCAAGCATCAGCTTCAACAGCGTCGACTTGCCCGCGGCGTTCGGCCCGATCAGGGCACACACACGCCCGGGCCTAAGCTCGGCTGTCACGGACCGGATAACAGGCACGCCCGGCTCATATCCGAACGACACCCCCTGCAACGCCACCACTGGGCCCCCTTGGCCCCCCGCCTGTGATCCGGCCGAAGTTTGGGTGGTCGCCGCCTGAGACATATTGGGTCCCTGATGAGTTACACAGCCAAACGTGCCGGCTGTAACGTTTGCGCCGGGCCATCGTGACGCTTGTGCCGATTCTACCTGCTTATGGCTCACGTTGGGCCCCGCACTATCCGATAAACCCTACGTTCCCAGCGCTCAAGGTGTAATTAAATGGTGCAGGAGAATTCACAACCACATCCGCCCGAACCCACAGCCGAGGATCCGGGGCAGGTAGAAAACCTGCTCAATGAGCTGGAAGATCGGCTTGGCCAACTCAAGAACTGGCAGAAAGAAAGCGATCAGCAGATCGAGCTGGTCCGCCAGCAGTCTCAGGACGCCAAGGCCCAGCAAGAGCAGGCCCAGCACCTCGCCGAAGAGGCCGCTCAGCAGAAGCTGTCCCTTGAAGAAGCCCGGGCACAACTCGGAGAGCAGAAGCGCCAGCTCGATGAGGCTCAACAACAATCTGCCGAGCAGCAACGCCAGCTCAAAGAACGCCAGGCCGAGCTGGACCGCACGCAAGTAGAGCTCGAAGAGAAACGGCATGAAGCCGAGGCCCTCACCCAGTCCGCGAAAGACCAGGCCGACCACGCCGCGAAGGAATTCGAAAACACCCAGGCCCTGCGTGAAGAGCTTGCCAACCAGAAGCAGCATCTCGATGAGCAGCGTGCCGAACTCGAGCGCGAGGCGGCGCGTACCCAGGAACGTTCACAGGCAAACGATACGCTAAGCCAGGAGCTGGACACCCAGCACGCCAAGCTGGACCAGGCCGAGGCCGAGTTGGAATCGAGACGCGGTGAGCTCAGCGATCTGAAGACCCGTCTGGATCAACAGACCCAGGAACTCAAAGCCCAGCAGGACCAACTCGCCCTTGAGCGTCAGGAACAGGCCGAGTCCGACAGCCAGGCCGGTGCCCAAGCCGACAAGGCCCGTGAAGAATTGCAGGCCGCCCGCTCCGAACTGACAGACCTGACCAGGAAATATGAAGCGGCCGAAGAAGCCCACCGTACGCTCCAGGCCGAACTCGATCAGCGGGCATCGAACGAATCCGAGCAAGGCGAACGGTCCGAAGAACTCCAACAGGCCACCAAGCGTCTCCAGGAACAGCAGGCCGAGCTTTCC
>JAJDCT010000262.1 GCA_029260695.1 Phycisphaeraceae bacterium | reverse complement strand
TTAGGCCTACAATACCAAGCCCCGGCCAAGATCCGTCTGCGCAGTCAGACGGAGCCCCTAAAGCAAATGTGAGACACGAATGTCTGATTCTAAAGACCCCAAAAACAGTGGCTCCCAACGTGATCCGGACAATTCCGGGGGCGACGGCAAGCCCCCACAGGGCCCGCGTAACCCCAACATGATGTCACGCGGTATGGTGAGTTGGCTGCTCATGGGCGGACTGGTGGTCGCATTGTTTTTGATGTTCAGCAGCCAGCAGCAGCGGCCCAAAGAGGTCACCTGGTTGGAGTTCAAGAGCCTGATCGCGCAGAAGGCCTTCAAGGATGCGGTGATCGTCGAATCGACACAGATCGTCGGCGAGTTGAAGGAAGGCATGGCCGGGACCATCGCGGAGGACGCGCCGGGCAACCGCGTGGCGGTCGCCATCGACTCTGACACCAAGCCCCTGTTCGTCGACGAGATGAACAGCCTGGGCCAGCCCAACTCGATCAACACCAGCAGCGGTGTGCTGTTCCAGTTGCTGGTCAACTGGGGCCCGTTCTTCTTCATCGCGTTCCTGATCTACTTCTTCGTGTTCCGTTCGTTGCGTAATGCTGGCGGGGGCCCGGGGATGCTCGGCAGCTTCGGGCGGTCACGCCACAAAGTCGTCAACAAGGAGCACTCGACCGTGACGCTCAACGACGTCGCGGGCATCGAAGAGGCGAAGGACGAGATCGGCGAGATCATCGAGTTCCTCAAGAACCCCAAGAAATTCCAGCGCCTGGGCGGTCGTGTGCCGCGTGGCGTGTTGCTGATCGGTTCGCCGGGTTGCGGCAAGACGCTGCTGGCCAAGGCGGTCGCCGGGGAGGCGGAAGTCCCGTTCTTCTCGATCAGCGGTTCGGACTTTGTCGAGATGTTCGTCGGCGTGGGTGCGTCGCGCGTGCGTGACCTGTTCAAGCAGGCCAAGGACTCCTCGCCGTGCATCATCTTCCTCGACGAGATCGACGCGGTCGGCCGACGCCGGGGCAACGGCTACTCCTCCGGCGGTCACGACGAACGTGAGCAGACCCTCAACGCGATCCTCGTGGAGATGGACGGTTTTGAATCCAACGACCAGGTGATCGTGGTGGCGGCGACGAACCGGTCGGACGTGCTGGACCCCGCGCTGACCCGGCCCGGTCGGTTCGACCGGCAGATCCACGTCTCGCTGCCTGATATCAAGGGCCGGGCCGAGATCCTCAAGGTCCACAGCCGTAAGATCAAGATGAGCCCGGACGCCGACCTGGAGAGGCTGGCACGCGGGACGCCGATGTTCTCCGGTGCCGACCTCGCTGCCATTATCAACGAGGCCGCCATCGCAGCGACGCTTCAGAACAAGGACTTCGTCGAGCAGGACGACCTCGAAGAGGCGCGTGACAAGGTCAAGTGGGGCCGCAGCCGTAAGAGTCACAAGATCGAGGAAGACGAGCGGAAGGTCATCGCCTACCACGAGGCCGGCCACGCCATTGTCATGTACCACGATGAGGATTCCGAGCCGCTGCACAAGGTCACGATCATCCCACGCGGCCAGGCGTTGGGCGTGACGTTCATGTTGCCCGAGAAGGACCGGCACATCCATACCAAGCGGCAACTACTCGCACAGCTCCGCGTGAGCTACGGCGGGCGGATCGCCGAGGACATGTTCTGTGGCGATATCTCAAGCGGCGCCTCGTCGGATATCCGCCAGGCCTCGTCCATCGCACGGGCGATGATCACCGAGTTCGGCATGAGCGAAAAACTCGGATTCCAGCTCTACGGCGTCGACGAGTCCCGTCAGCCATGGGAGCAGCCCGACAAGCTCATCAGCGATGACACCGCACGGATCATCGATGAAGAGATCAAGAGCGTGATCGACCTGACCTATGGCCAGACCACGGAATTGCTGGAGAAGCACCGCGACCAGCTCGAAGCCCTGGCCCAGGCGCTACTCAAGTACGAGACGCTTAACCGTGACGAGGTCGATCGGATCATGCGCGGCGAGCAACTGACCAAGGCGACCGTCAGCGACTTACTGCAGGCCGAGAAAGATAAAGCCGCGGCCGCAACGGAAGCGCCTTCCGCCCCGCCTGCCCCCGACCTGAACGACGATCCCCCCGGCGTGATGCCCAGCCCGGCATAAGTACTACGCCGAAACATTCCCACACATAAAAAAAACCCACGCTTCACAGCGTGGGTTTTTAAAGGAGTCTGAGGCTCCGCGCTATCTGGGCCGGCTTCTTGGTCCCGAGTGAGAGTGGTTGACGTGGTCAAGCTTGCATCATCACCGCACGTCAGCGGGCGTTGAAGATCCCTTCCGTATCGCACAATCTGCGAAGCAATGGAGCCGTGGTCGCTGGGAGGCTGCCGCCTGGGAGTGTGAAGCGGCCGATCGAAACCGTTGGGTGATGGATGACGAGTGAGAAGGGGCAGATTAATTGACATATAATTGGCCTGGATTCCCCGAGGTCGTGGCGGGTGTTAAACTAACTCCATGGAACCCGGCGGCGTTGCCGGGAGAAGACCATATGGGGAATATTGGTTTGGTACGGTTCTAGACAGCTAGGCAGGTCAGATTGCTACAGTGCAATACTGTGAATAAACCGAACGAGATCGTCGGGCCGGTGGCGGATTAAGTGGGGCATCTCTTTTCTGGAGTGATTATATGAACTCTTTGACACATGTCAGACTCGTGGCTCTAGCTCTTGCCATAGGGATATCCCCCCTACAAGTACGAGCAGAATCCGACCAGACACCGGATAATATCATTTCGGGGTATACAGCTAAAAGATTCTTCTTTGATCCACAGGAGGGCACCGAGAACGCCAGACACCTCGAACTCATCAAGGCCTTCGACATGCTCGAAGTGGAGTACGACAATGCGTCCAGTGAGGCAGAACGCGGCACCATTCGCAAACGTATTCTCCACCATATAGATTCGATACTGCCAACCGTAACGAATAGTGTACGACTGGACAGCGAAGTTCATGCCATGAAGACACAAGACATAATGATAAAAGACCGGTTGGTTGAGCTTAAAAATAAGATTCAATGGGAGGGAACAACGACACGAGTACTCGATTTTCCTACCCAGGATGCGGCCATTGTCCGTCTGATTGACACCGAAATAAAGTCAAGAATTTCGAGGCCGATTGATAAGATCGCCGAGCGTAAGCGTCCTGCTCTAGAAAAAAGACTCTTGTACAACACCGCATTGTACGACGCGGCCCAGACCGGCGATTTGGAAACAGTCGAACAAGCACTCGAAGCTGGCGCCAATCCCAATTATAGTCCTGACTCACTAGGCGGTAGTTCTAGCACGCCACTATACGCCCTTTTGAAAAATAATAGAGAGGTCAACGAAGAACTTATTGCAGGTACAGTGGAACTTTTGCTGCGTCACGGTGCTAAATCCAGTACTGCAGCACTGTTTCAGGCAGTAGATAACAACTGGATGGGAGTGCTGGAATTGCTGCTACGGGCTGGCGGTGATCCTAATGGAAGTCTGGTTTGGCGGCCGCTCGAGTTGGCTATCTTGGATAACAAGCCCCATGCCGCGGCTTGGTTAATTGCCGCTGGGGCGAAAACAGAACCGTTGGGTTTCGACCTGCCTCCGCTCCACTTGGCGGTTGAGAAGGGGCACGAGAGTTGCGTGCGTCTTCTGTTGGTGGCGAAAGCCAACCGCCATCTTTCGGTCAGCTATGGTATCGGTATGACCACGCCAGCCAAGCTTGCCCAAGACTCCGGTCACAAATCCATCTACAATCTGATTACAAATGAAGACTGGCCTACATTTTTCATAGGCGACCCCGTTAATCCAGGCAAAGTAAAGGATATATTTCGAGACAAGCAAACGAGGCAGGCTAGTAGGGTCAACGACGCACAGCGTCGTGCGGAAACTATCCGAAATATCGTACGTCTGACAATACAGGACCCGGATATGGCAACAAATATTGATCAGTCAAACATTGCATATATCTACGAAGCACACTCCGAGGCCCCCGCGCCACTGGAGAAGATGATAAGAGAGAACTCGATTGATTACCGAGAATCAATCGACGAGTTTGAGCGCCGGGATATTGTTGAACGCTTAAAACCTGTGATGGTTAAGAGGATTGAAGCGGCCAAGGAGATCCAAGTCGCCTCGATTATATTTACAGACTACCTCGGTGAGTACGACTTTGATCTCGGTGGATTTACCATCCCTTTTCGAAGAAGCAACTGGATTAACCCAGCGAATTCCTGGCACCATTCGGTGCGATTTACACAGGGCATGGAAATTGCAATATTGCCTGTTCCCGCTGATCGAGCCAAACGATATCTCGGGAAATTGGACAGGGACCGTAAGATCAAATTGATCATCTATGGTATTCCGTCAACTTCCAAGGAAGTTCAACGAAAATCAGTATATCTAGAGCCCTTATTTATGGACGTCTTGCTGTTAGATGGCACCCCGCTGGGAAGACTTATTTATGTGGAAGGTGTTGAAGGCCTAATTGATGCGAATCATTCTACGGATAAGAGCGAAGACACTTCTAGTGACAGTGAGCCTGACGACGTTTCGTCAGAGGAATCTGATGTAGATCAGGCGGGGAATGAAATATCCGATCTGACGAACATCTTTAAAGGATTGCTGAAGAAGAAGTAGTGGTCATAGGACGCTACCCATCCATTTAGCACGTCAAAGATCGCCAAACGTAGCAGCATCTAGCCGTGTTACGTCACCGCCCCGTGTTGTCGCTACACTCCGGCCCGCACTAGGCGGCCGTGTTGCAGGCAACACTTGCCGCCACGGATCACACGCAGCTTGACGTGTGCATCTTTAACAACTGAAAGGAGGGCATCATGCCCAAGACATAAACCGATACAAAACTAAAACCTGTCGATCACGTTAAGATCGGCTCCGTTGAAGGCGCTATCTGGCCAAACGAACGCGAAGGCGTCACCAGCGGCTTTGTTCGCCACAGCAACGGTCTTTGTGTTTTTGATAACGTGTGTACCACTGTGGCCTGTGCGTGTCACGCCGCCCGCGACTTGGCTGCAGCGGCGGCGGCTTTGGCCAGGGTGGCTCTGGATACACGGGGCAGGTCCGAGCGGCGGGGGGCGGTGGTCGTGTCTTGATGGGTTGCCCGTGTCATCCTGGGGCGGATACCTCGGCCGCGGACCAATTGCATGACGCGCCGGCCGGTGTATAGACGGACCGCCAAGTAAATCCCCCAGAGCCAGCACACCGCGACATAGGCGGCAAGGACGTAGAGCATGACGGTCATGGTGTTGCTCCTGGGTTGGCCGGTTCTCGAT
>JAJDCT010000261.1 GCA_029260695.1 Phycisphaeraceae bacterium | reverse complement strand
CTGGTTGAAAACGGCGGCGTCGTGTCCACCGGCCTGGGGCAGGTCGGCACTTTTGCCGGCAGTGGTGGTAGCACCGCTACTGTCACGGGCGCGGGCTCGCAGTGGAACATCACCAGTGACCTGTTTGTTGGCAGATTCGATACGGCAGCACTCACCGTATCTAACGGCGGGTCCGTCACTACGACGGGCTTCTTCAGGATTGCCAACGATGCCGGGACCTCAGGCAGCAGCGTGGTCGTGGATGGCGCGAATTCTGCGCTACTTTTGGGCGGGGAAGTGCGCGTAGGTGGACTGTCGCCAGGGCATCTGACTGTGAGCAACGGCGGGCTGGTGACGACAGGCCCGACCGATGTCCTGTTTATGGGAACGGAAGCCGGGTCCGATGGGAGCACCGTCACCGTTACGGGTATAGACAGTCAGCTTGTGGTGGGAACGGATCTTTTCGTCGGCCGGTTCGCTCCAAGTTCACTTTCAGTCAGCAGCAGTGGTGCCGTTACCGCCAATGAGGTCAATGTCTCGTTCTTTACCGGGAGTGACAACAGTGACATCACCGTGTCCGGCGGCGGATCCTCGCTGGATGCGGCGAGCCGGCTGACCGTAGGCGCGGGCCGGCCCGGTACGCTGGTGGTAGAGCAGGGAGGTTCGGTGTCATCGAACAACAAGGTGACGTCGGCCCTGATCGTCGCCGGGGGCGGCAGCACCGCGGGTAGCAGCCTCACGGTGCGCGACCCCGGATCGTCGCTCACCACCAATGGCTTCGTCGCCAAGATCGGCAACCTGTCTGACGGCGATCTGATCGTGGAAACTGGCGGTACGGTCAACACGGGAGCTTTGCTTATTGCGGTAGAGACGGGGTCCGGCGGCAGCAGTGTTACGGTGACAGATATCGGCAGTCAGATCGTCGCCGGCGGCGCTCTTTCCGTAGGCGTGCTTGCGCCCGGTTCGCTTGCAATCAGCAACGGCGGGCAGGTCACAGCCGGTGGACAGACGGACATTGCTTCAGGCCTGGGATCGACAGGGTCCAGCGCCACTGTCTCCGGTGTGGGCTCACGCTTAGACGTGTCGGGGCGATTAACCGTAGGCCAACGCTCCCCCGGTAGTCTGCTGATCGAATCAGGCGGGGTGGTTACCAGCGGTGTCGATCCTGTCGGTGTACTGTTCATCGGCGGCGACGGTGGTTCAGCGGGGAGCAATGTCACCGTGAGAGGCCCCGGTTCACACCTCGATACCAACGGCCTGATCGCCAGGATCGGCAACCTGTCAAGGGGCGATCTGCTGGTGGAGAGTGGTGGCACGGCCAACACGGGCAACGCGTTTATCGGGTTTGCCGCGGGCTCGGCCGGCAGCAACACGACCGTCCGCGGCGTCGGCTCTCGGTGGGATGTCTCAGGCAATCTGGTGGTCGGCAATGCGTCGACAGGATCGCTGAACGTCGATCAATCGGGTGTGCTGGATGTGACCGGCAACCTGTCGGTTGCCATTGGGTCGGCAAGCATCAACACTCTGGCGGACGCGCAATTGGGGACCCTGACCATCCGGCCTTCGACATCCAACCCCGCGACGCTGACCATCGCTGGCGGCGCGACGACCACGGTCATCGGCTCCGGCATAATCGACAGCAACAACACCCTACAGGCCGGCGCCGTCACCGTAACGGGGACCGGGTCCGTGCTGGATATCGGATCAACCTTGACCGTGGGCGCAAATGGTTTCACCGGCGAACAGGGCAGACTCGATGTCACGTCCGGCGCGGCAGTCACGATTGGCTCGTCGTTAAGAATCAACGATGGTGCTGTCACGCTGAGCGATGCAGCCAGTCACCTGTCAGCTTTGTTCATCATTCGCGATTTTTCGGAGGAGGTGTTCAACTGGACCGGTGGCACACTGGAGTTGACCAGCTCGAACCTATCGCTGAACGACTCCCCCTTCGCCTTGTTGAACAACGGTGTCGGGCAGGGACAAGCCCCCGGCACCACGGTCTTAGGTGTATTCAATCCCGACCGGATGTTCCTGACGGATGACGCTACGACCGGCCGAAACCTGATTGTCTCGGGCACAACCACGATTGATGGTGACAAAGGCCTGACCATAAGCGGCGGTACTTTACGCACCGGCGCTGTCACACTGGTAGACGGCTTCTTCATCTCTACAAAACCGCTTATTTTTAACACGGGGACGCTCGAGTTGACCAACAGCGGGATGACGATCGGGTCGAATGGTATTCTGCGTGAGACCACTACCACCCTTGGCGGCAATGACATCCTGATCGTCTCGGGCAATACACAGGTGGATATCGGGTCTACGCTTTCCGTGCAACTGGGCTCGACATACACTGGCGGCGGGCTGACGCTTCTACCGACCGCAACATTTATTGGTAACAGCCTCACCCCGATCAGCACCGGTCCCGTCTCCGCTAGCGGGCTATCGACGGTTCAGGTGATCGGCACGGGCAACCTGAGCATGGGCGACGCGAGCGCGGTCAACGGCTTCTTCAGCAACGGACTCACCGAGGTAGGCAACAACGCGACGCTTTCTCTCGAAGACGCCAACGACGCGGTGTTCGACTCAGGGGCTTTGGTAAAACTGGGTGATGG
>JAJDCT010000260.1 GCA_029260695.1 Phycisphaeraceae bacterium | reverse complement strand
CGATCGTCGATCATATTGCACCTCCAATCAATCATAAGCTATTCATATCTTTTATCAAGGGTCGGCTGATTATGTGGTTCTTCTTTACTGGGGTTTTCAGGGTCAACCACTGCGATTAGAGCTTGGTCGGTAACGGATATACCGGTTGTTCGGGCTGGCGCGGAAATGATGTCTGTAGCCACCGCGCGGGGTGGCGTTGTGACCCTCACTTCTTGCCGGACCGTCAAGAAGCGAGGTCCGGTAGCCGACGAACCTATAAAGGAGAGGGTGGGGAGAAGTCATGCTGCGCATCGAAACACGAAACGCCAAGCCGGGGATGACGCTGGCGCTGCCCGTGCAGTTGCCGCAGGCGCCGTCGCGCCTGCTGCTTAGGGTCGGATACAAGCTGACTGGACAGACCATCAACAAGCTCGCGGAGCTGCGGGTCCGGACGCTGTGGGTCGGCTACCCGAGCCTGTCCTTCCTGGGCGAGGTGGTCAACCAGGACACGGTCAGGACGCAGTCGGTCGTCGCCGGGCAGATCACCAAGACGTTCGAGGCGGTCCAGCAGCAGTCTTCCGCGAAGCTCCCATATCATTTATATACCCGCTCGATCTCCAAACTCGTGCACCAGCTGATCAGCCATCCCCAGTCGGCGGTGTTTCTGGGTGACCTAATTGATGCCGGCGACGATCTGATGCGTCACAGCTCGAGCGTGACCTACCTGTCGCTGTTGATGGGGTTGAAACTGGAAGGTTACCTGGTCCGTGAACGCCGCCACGTCGACCCGGCCCGTGCTGCCGAGGTGGTCAATCTGGGTCTTGGCGCGATGCTGCATGATGTGGGTATGACGCTACTGCCCGAAGCGGTTCATGAGCGGTTCGAGGCCAGTGGGGACGAGTCCGACCCGGCGTGGCGTGAACACACGGCCTTGGGGTACAGGCTGGTCCGTGGGAAGATCAGCGCGACCGCGGCCTCGACCGTACTGCACCATCACCAGCACTACGACGGCTCGGGATTCGCAGGCGCGGACTTCCCAATCATGCGGCACAAGCGTATCCACATCTTTTCACGGATCGTGACCGTGGCGGACCAGTTTGACCGCCTGCGGTTCCCGCCGGACCGCCCGGGGCAGCCGACAGTATGGGCACTTCGGTGCATGCTCGAAGCGCCGCTGTTCCATCGGTACGACCCACATGTGCTCGATGCGCTGTTGGCGGTGGTCCCACCTTATGCGCCCGGATCGCTCGTCACACTCAACGATGGCAGACACGCCGTGGTCATCGACCACCACCCCCAACGGCCATGCCGTCCGATCATCCAGTTAATCCCCGATCCGTCTAGCCTTACCCAGGACGATCTACCGCTTGGGCCGATGCTCGATCTAGCTGAGCAGGCCCCGAGTGTGTTCGTTGCGCAATGCGACGGGTTCGATGTCGGCGATCTGAACTTCGAGCGGCCCAAGATCTTGCCTCAGCCGCAAGACGCCGTGTCTGCCCTGTCGGCGTAGGCTTACTCGGCCTTGCCGTTTGACTTTTCATCGAACCCCACCTCGTCCAACTGCTCTCGGACCGATCGCACGATCACCGCGCCGAGTGTTTCATCATCACCTTCCTCAGCCAACCGTTTCCGTTCGCCGGCGACGTAGGTCTCGCGCTCGGCTGTCAGGGCCTGGATCTTTGCCTGGACCTCTGCCCGCTTGGCCGACTGCTCCTGCACATAGTGCTCTCGCTGCTCTTCGGTCATCGTTTTCATCGGTTCGGGCAGGTCGGCCGCGTCTAGTTCATCCAGTGCGACGGCCTCGTTCTTGACCGCGTCGACCAGGTCGCTTCGGCTGTTGCTGTAGACAGCCGATGACTTGCTCGCGGCACGCTGGACCAGGTTCCCACGCCCCAACGACATCGCGTTGCTGTCCTGCTCCTCCTGCCGGGCGCCCGCGGCCTTTCCTTCCTCGCCGTACCATAGATAGGTCGAATTGAGTTGGAGGTTCAATTGGATCAACTCTGCATCTTGTGGCGCATCGATGTGCACGACCGCCTGGTCCTGGTTGATGTTCAGGTAGCTTCCTTCTGCCAGTTGTGCCCCGTGCTGCCACATCCCCTCGATCCCCGTGCGGTAATCACCGCAGTGGATCGTGTTGACGATCACGCCGTGCTGGATCGCGTAGGCACATGATTGTGTGTAGTCGACCGGGCCCTGGGTGAACGGCTCGTTGCCAGCGATAAATATCGCCTTGTACGCGTTGGGCTCGCCGGTCCAGTCAAGCCGTTTGACCGCCTCGTCGATGACCTGCCCGCAGTACTCATCCCCACCGTTGGTGGTTAAAGCGAACAGCGCTTCGGAGAGCGCGTCCAGATCGTCGGTCAACGGGACGACCTGCCGGATATAGCCCTCACTCGCCGGGAGGTTGGTGTTGCCGTATTCAAACAACGCGACTCTGAGCGTCGGGGTCATCCCGTGGCGCTTAGCCGCTGCGAACTCGTTGACGATCGTCCACAACTGCCTCTTGGCCTGGTCGATCAGCCCGTCCATGGAGTTGCTGGTATCCAGCAGGATGGCGACGTCGACGGCGGGGCGTGGGGCGGTGAGCCTGGGTTTTTCGTGTGCGTTGGCGGCTTGGATCACAAAGACAGACATCAGGAACGCTGACAGACATAAAGACCATCGTCGCATCACGATCTCCTTTCGGATTGAGTGACAGCCACCACCGCCTCGGGAGGACGCCACCCGGCGGGTCATCTGGCGTGTG
>JAJDCT010000259.1 GCA_029260695.1 Phycisphaeraceae bacterium | reverse complement strand
TCGGTGTTCAGGTCGCCGACGAGCATTGGGTGTGTGTTGGCGAACTGGAGTGTCACCGGTGCGGGTGTATAAGCGTTATTCATGACACCTAAGGCGTCCCCGACATATACCCGGTAGTTCGCGGTGTAGTCCCCGGGATCGGTCGCGGCGTACCAGTTGTGAGTCATGGACCCGGACCATGACCAGATATTCGGTGAGCCAAACGTCCCGAAGATCGGGGCCATCGGCTGATCGCCCGGGTCGGGGATACCCGTGCTTCCCGAGTTAGACGCGATCCCGCCTTGAAAGGTCTGCAATCCGAGTGTCTGGTCAAGCAGTTCGATCCAGATCAAGTCGCCTTGCAAATCAAAGGGGAAGAGCGCCGTCCAACCGAATTGTGCGTTGTGTCCTTTGCCGTTGAGCACGGAAAAGGGGGCATCGAATGCGTCCGGCCCGATCATGTCAGGCTCTATCGCCGGGTCGTCCTTGAAGACCAGCACCTGCCCACCGTTGACGCCGATATTGATGTGGCTCATGAAGCCCCCGAGCGTCTGCCCGTGCGCCCCGCTGCTTAATAACAGCAAGGCGCACAAGGCAATAATGGCGGGGCGGCCCATGTTCTTGTGTGTATATACATGAAGCATCGGTCTACTCCGGCTTGGTTAGCGGGACTGCCTGCTGCGGCGGACCAGCATGAGTGCGCCAAGGGAAACGATCGTCAACGACGCGGGCTCGGGGACCCATGACACCGCCACTTCCGCCGGCGTATACGTCGGGTCCAACACACCGGTCGTCGCATCGCCGACAAAGACCCGGTACTGGACTTCATACAACCCGGGCGCGTCGGTGGCGTACCAGTTGTGGACCATGATGCCCGAGCCACTAGCTGGGAAGGGGGGCGCGGGATTACTTGCTACAACGTCCGGGTCAAACCATTTCCACGCCTGCCCGCCAACGAAGATCGGGTCCAACGTGTGAGCACTTAACGGCAGCAGCGGGGAGCTGGCAGCCTGCCCGCCTTCAAATACTTCTAAAGTGCCGGGCCCGGTGACCGAGATCGGCTCGATCCAGACCGCCGACCCGCTGGGCACCGTCCACGTCCCGGCGTTCTCGGCAAGCCAGCCCAGTTGGGCGTTGATGTGCTTGCCATTGAGGACTGTCCAGTTAGGCCCACCGGTCCCGGATTCATCGGTGTAGGTTGGGTGGCTGTCGGGGATAAATTTCAGTGGTAGCACGGGCATGTTCCCCGCCGGTGACATCCCCGGGCCCAGGTGTACCACCACCTCGTTGGCCGGGTTGATCGAGATCATCCCGTGAAACATCCCCAATTCACCGACCTGCCCCCCGGCCATCATCGGGCTCGGTGGGATCACCGAAGCCTGGACTTGTGAGCAAACAACCACCGCTGAGCAAACAACACAGACAACCCCAGCGACGCGGGATAACATACGATTCATAGCAAACTCCCATCGATATTAATTCTTCGTGATAGCTCGGCCTATTCAGCGCCGAACAACGCATGACATACACATCACACCCTGGTATTCAACGGGTGGACGACATACAAGCAATCTTGCGGTAGGTGATGTCAGGCGGTCGGCGGGGCGCGGCCGAGATAGATGTGTGTGCTTGGTGCCGAGGCCGTCATGACGGGCATAGGCCAGGGGAGGACCTCTAATAGCTCAAGCGGCTTGGGTGCCAGGTCCGGCGCGGCCGGCACGTCCAGGACGCCGGTGAGGTAGCAGACGGCGCAGTGCGTCACCGGGCCGGCGGGTGACGGAGAAGCGGGGGGGCTTGATGAGGGGCAGCATGTGCCAGATGTACCCATCATCTGCGCCAACGGACAGGGCTCACCGGATTGTGTCTGTGTCACGGCAGACGGACCACCCCCGGTCCCCCCGGTTCCCCCAGGCAACAGCACCAGCCCCCGCTTGTGACCCGGTACGATCACACCAAACCACAACGCCAACCAAATCACGGCGAATCTGTGGAAGGTGTTAGGGCTCATGTAGAATCCTTGTGACGGTAACATAATACAGACCGGTCGTCTTTGAGCAACCGAAAGTATCTGAGCGCACCCGCACGCCGATCAAACCCCGGGTGATCCGACGATACGCTACGATACGCCTGATGAGTATGCGAGAAGTCCAAGGCGTCTACCTGGCAGATACCGCCCGAGTCATGGGGCGGGTCACTCTCGGTGAGGGGGTGAACCTCTGGTACGGCGCGGTTGTCCGCGGTGATGTCGATGTCATCACCATCGGCAAGGGCACCAACTGCCAGGAAAACGTCGTCGTCCACTGTGACGGCGGAACATCCAACCACATCGGCGAACACGTCAGCATCGGCCACGGCGCGATCGTCCACGGAAAGAGCGTCGGCGACGGATCACTGATCGGCATGGGCGCGGTCCTGCTCGGCGGGTCCGTCGTCGGCAAGGGCTGCCTGATCGCCGCCCGTGCCCTGGTCACCGAAGGCATGGTTGTCCCCGACGGCATGGTCGTCATGGGCATCCCAGGCAAGATCGTCCGGCCGGTCAGCGATAAGGAAAAGGAATTTCTCAGCTGGCTCGCACCGCACTACACCGAACTCGCACGCAAACATCACACACACCCCGACGACCCGATCTGTCTTCCGTGGCACAGAGATGAAGTTGTTAGCCCTTAGCCATTAGCTTTTAGCAAGCATCTTTTCCTTCCGACACCCGAGCCCCGATACCCGACTATGCACCTCTTCCCCGCCATCGATTTACGCAACGGTCAAGTCGTCCGCCTCACGCAGGGTGACTACGACCGCCAGACCACCTACCAGGCCGACCCCGTGGATCAGGCCAAGCAATTCAGGGACGCCGGCGCGACCTGGCTGCATGTTGTTGACCTTGACGGCGCACGCACCGGCAAGCTGACCCACGCCGCGCTGATCGAG
>JAJDCT010000258.1 GCA_029260695.1 Phycisphaeraceae bacterium | reverse complement strand
CTGATCGTCCTCCTGGTCGGTGGCGGTCTGGTGCTGATGATCTTCTCACGCCTCCTGCCCTTCACAGGTTTCATTCACGCGCTGCGTCTCACCCTCGGCCGATACCACCACCCCGGCGATGCAAACGACCCCGGCCAGATCAGCCACTTCAAAGCCCTGTGCAACGCACTCGCCGCCACCGTCGGGCTGGGCAACATCGCCGGTGTCGCCATCGCCATCAACCAGGGCGGGCCCGGCGCGGTCTTCTGGATGTGGATCACTGCGCTCATTGGGATGAACACCAAGTTCTTCGAGTGCGCCCTGGCCGTGATGTACCGCGGCAAGGACCACACCGGCCAGGTCCAGGGCGGGCCTATGTACGTCATCGACAACGCGCTGCCCCCAGCCTTCAAACCATTGGCGATCTTCTTCGCCGTCTGCGGCCTGGTCGGCACCACCGCGATCTTCACCGCCAACCAGACCACCAAATTCATCCACGAAGTCTGGGCCGAACCCATCGCCACAGACACGCAATGGCTGGGCATGTCTCAGGATAAATTACTGATCGGCGTCGCCCTGGCCGTGCTGATCACCTACGTCCTATTAGGTGGACTCAAACGCCTCGCCCACTGGACCTCCGCCATGGTCCCCGCGATGTGCCTGTTCTATATCGTCGGTGCGCTCGTCGCGCTTGCGCTGAAATCACACGCCATCCCAGACGCGTTCGCAAGCATCTTCACGCAGGCCTTCTCGCCCGACGCCGCGGTCGGTGGAGTCGAGGGCGGCATCGTCGCCGTGCTCATCACCGGGGTGAAACGCGCCGCCTTCTCTAACGAGGCCGGCATCGGCACCGCGCCCATGGCCCACTCCAACGCCAAGACCACCGAGCCCATCAGCGAGGGACTGGTCGCCATGCTCGGACCCATGATCGACACCCTCATTGTCTGCACCATGACCGCCCTGGTCATCCTCGTCTTCGTCCCGCCCCAGGACTTCAGCCAGTACAACAAGATCCTCCTGACCAACCACGCCTTCACCCAGGCCTTCGGCCCGTGGGGCACGCACACACTCGGCATCGCAGTCGCCCTCTTCGGCTTCTCCACCATGGTCGGCATGGCGAACTACAACTCAAAATGCTTCAACTACCTCGTCCGCGATCGGCTCGGTAAGACGGGCACAAAAATATTCCTGGCCTGGTTCGCCCTGACACTCATCCTCGGCGCCGCGCTCCCCTCCGACGACATGATCAACCTCGTCGACACCGCCTACGCGCTCATGGCCATCCCCACCATGATCAGCACCCTCATCCTCGCTCCCCGTGTCACCCGGGCATTACGGGACTACAAACGCAAACATTTCGGGCAAGCGTCACATACCAATCAATAGAGTTTTGTTTTACGAAGCGCTTTGACTTGCCGCGCATGGCTCAAAGGGACAAGCACCAACAATCACACATCCAACGCCATCGCCTCATCCGCACGGTCCATGATGAATCGGAACCGGGCGCTTGGGTCTTTGCCCATCAGGTCGCTCATCACGCTGTCGGTTTTCAGTGAATCGCTGATCTCCACGCGCAGCAGCCGGCGGGTTTTGGGGTTCAGCGTCGTCTCCCACAGGACTTTTGGCATCATCTCGCCGAGTCCTTTGAACCGGGTGATGTCCGCCTTGGCACCCCCGGGCTTGCCTTTGCCGTGCTTCTTGAGGATCGCATCCCTGTCGGCATCGTCCGCCGCCCAGTGCGATTCCTTGCCGATATCGATCCGATATAAAGGTGGCACCGCCAGGAAAATCTTCCCCTCGCGGATCAACTCCGGCAGGTGCCGGTAGAAGAAAGTCAGCAGCAGCGTCGTGATGTGGTGCCCGTCGGAGTCCGCATCCGCCAGCAGGATGACCCGCTGGTAACGCAGCTTGCCGGG
The DNA here is from genome assembly GCA_029260695.1 of Phycisphaeraceae bacterium. GTDB lineage: Bacteria > Planctomycetota > Phycisphaerae > Phycisphaerales > Phycisphaeraceae > JAJRRS01. The sequence goes on along the minus strand of JAJDCT010000258.1, from coordinate 954 downwards.
GTTGAAGTCCTTGCCCGCGCCGCAGCCCATCGCCGTGACCAGGTCGGCAAGCTCCTTGTTATCCAGCACCTTCGCGAGCGACGCCGTCTCGGTATTCAACACCTTGCCCCGCAGCGGGAGGATCGCCTGGTGCGTCCGGTCACGGCCTTGTTTCGCGCTGCCGCCAGCCGAATCACCCTCGACGATAAATAATTCCGAGTTGTGCCGGTTGTGGTTCGTGCAATCGCTCAGCTTGCCCGGGAGCGTCAGCCGATTGGCGGTGGCGCTCTTGCGAGACACACTCGAGACGGCCGCGCGGGACGCCTCCCGCGCCCTGGCCGCCATGATGATCCGAGCCACGATCGATTCGGCGACGCTGGCGTTGTGGTTCAGCCAGTGCTCCAGCGCAGGTCGCACCGTGCCGTCCACCGTCGCGACCAACTCGGGGTTATTCAGCCGGTCCTTGGTCTGCCCCTGGAACTGCGGGTCCGGGGTGAACACGCTCAACACCGCGACCAGCCCCTCGCGGATATCCTCGTGTGTCAGTTTCACCCCGCGCGGCGTCAGGTTGTGCGTATCAATGTAGTTCCGGACCGCCTTGGTAAGCCCGGCCCGAAGCCCGTTCTCATGCGTGCCCCCCGACCCGGTGGGGATCCCGTTGACGTAGCTGCGCACATGCTCATCCGTCGACTCGGTCCACCGCATCACCACCTCGATCCGCGTGCCGTTGTCCTTATCAAGCGAAAAAACAGCGTCGTTGATCGGCCGGGCGTTGCGCTCCGCGACGATCTTGTCGAGGTACTGCGCGATCCCCTCCTTGTGTTGGAACGTGTCTTTCTTGCCGTTCGCCTGGTCGTCGAACCCGATCTTCACACCCTTGTGCAGGTAGCTGGCAACCTCCAGCCGCTGGCGGATCGTCTCCGCATTAAATTCGGTCTTCGGAAAGATGATCGGGTCGGGGTGGAACGTGATCGT
>JAJDCT010000257.1 GCA_029260695.1 Phycisphaeraceae bacterium | reverse complement strand
CAAAATCAAGGTCAAGATCTGGCGCGCCGACGTCGGCCGGGTCGGGCTTTACCTGATGGACACCGACCTCCCCGCCAACAAACCCGCCGACCGCAAGATCACACACCACCTCTACGGCGGCAACGACGAGACACGCATCCGCCAGGAAGTCCTGCTCGGCGTCGGCGGAGTCAAAGCTCTTGATGCGGTAGGTGTCGACTTCACCGTGCTGCACCTGAACGAAGGCCACGCCGCGTTCGCCCCGGTTAAGGTTGTTAATGATCTAATCGCCAGCAAGTGGAAGCCAAAGGACGCGATCAGAGAGGTCGCATCGCACACGGTCTTCACAACCCACACACCCGTCCCCGCCGGGCACGACCGCTTCACCCCCGCGCTGACACGCAAGTACCTAAAGCCCCTGCTCAAGGGCTCGTCCCTGAAGATGCACGACGTGATGGGACTGGGCAGCGAAGACCCCGGCAACAAGAAGGCCCCGATGTGCATGACCGCGCTGGCGCTGCGGCTAAGCCAACGCGCCAACGGCGTCGCCAAGCTCCACGGCGAAGTCTCACGGGATATGTGGCAGAAACTCTTTGATGTGAAGAAAACCAGCGACGTCCCGATCGGTCACGTCACCAACGGCGTGCACTGGCAGACATGGCTCGCCCCCGAGGCGCAGCCGTTCTACAAGAAACATATCAAGCCAAAGATCAACGGCGCCGGTGCGTTCGACGACCCCTGGGCCCGCGTCGATAAAATCCCCGCCGGGGAGATCTGGTCCCTGCGCAACACCCTGCGCCGTCGATTGGTCCGCTTCGCACGCCAACGCCTCGTCGAGCAGGCCGTCCGCCACGGCGGGGACGCGCAGGCCATCATCGACGCGGAGAACATGCTCCACGAAGATGCCCTGACCATCGGGTTCGCCCGACGCTTCGCCACCTACAAACGCGCCCCGCTGATCTTCCGCGACGCCAAGCGTTTGATTAAGATCCTCAACGACTCGAAACGCCCGGTCCAACTGATCTTCGCCGGCAAGGCCCACCCCGCCGATGCCGACGGCCAGGCGTTCCTCCAGCAGATCGTCAAACACTCCAAGAAGCCCGGGTTTAAGGGCCGTGTCGCGGTGATCGAGAACTACGATATGCAGGTCGGGCGCATGCTCACCAGCGGAGCCGACATCTGGCTGAACAACCCCCTGCGCCCGATGGAAGCCTCCGGCACAAGCGGCATGAAGCCTCCATTACACGGCGGGGTCAACCTCTCCGTCCTCGACGGCTGGTGGCCCGAGGGTTACAACAAACGCAACGGCTACGCTATCGGCGACGGACGCGAGTTCACCAGCCGAACCAAGCAGGACAACTACGACGCCGACTGTCTCTACACGCTACTGGAAAAAACCATCCTCCCCAGTTTCTACACCCGCAGCCGTGCAGGCCTCCCCACACGCTGGTGCAAGGTCATGGCCAACTCCATGAAAACCGTCCCCGGCACCTTCAACACCAACCGCATGGTCGGCGAGTACACACAGAAGTATTACCTCCCCGCACATGAGGGATAAAATCAGGTATCAGGTATCAGGTATCAGGTATCAGGTATCAGGTATCGGGTATCAGGTATCAGGTATCGGGTCTATGTTTTATCAACGCCGCACCTGAGCGTAGCGAAGGGGCGGGTGGATTTCGGGTATCGGAGATCTCTGCGAAGCGCCGCGACTTGTCGCGTCAGCTATAGCTTAATCCCCACAAAAAGAGTCCAAGGCTCACCCCCCGGGTCCCCGAGGTCCCCCGCGTCCTCCGGATCTCCTGTGCCCGCTTCGTCCCCGGTATCCACCTTATCGTGACGAGCATTAAACCCCGCGTCACCCATCCACCCAAGCCACTGTTGATCCGAAAAAAGGCCGCAGGTGTGGCGGTCTTCGATCACCTCGACCGTGCGTGCCTTCATATCCCGGATCAGGTACAGCAGGATCATCTCGAACGTGTCGTCCTTCGGGTCGGGGTCGTGGACGTAGCTGAAGTAGGTCAGCTCCTGGCTGTCCGTGGTTGTCCCGTCATCGGCAACGTCGCCGTCGACAAAAGTTTCGCGTGTGTAGGTCGGTGCGATCACGCATAACCCGCCGGGCTCAAGATGCGCCGCGGCGGTCTTCATCGCCTGCTTCACCTCGGCCTCGCTGACCATGTAGTCCACCGCGTCGTGGATAAATACCGCATCAAACGTCTTGCCAAGCCGCACCGATCGCATGTCGCCGACAAGCGTATCCGCCTGCGGAACCAACTCTCGGCAGTTCGCCAACATCGGTTCGGAAAGGTCTACCGCAGTACAGTCATAGTCATCCGCGAGGTGTACCAGCGTGTGCCCGCCGCCCGCGCCCAACTCAAGCACACGCCGCCGCTGATCGGATGAACCCCCGAAGTGCTTTTCGATCAGCCTCCGCAGCACCGCCGCCTCGGCCGTGTAATGCTCCGGCGGGCTGAGGATCGGCCAGAGGTATGCAAGATCGTCGTATAGCCGGGGGGTGGTCATGCATACATGATAGGAGATGTCGATCAGGAGAGAAGAACCCACGGATTACGCAGATGGCGCAGATGATGTGAACGCTCAAAGTCTTAATCTGTGTCATCTACGAAATCTGTGGATATCTCTTTCTGTATGCTCCCCGTAACTTCCGCCGCGATCATCCACATCACCGCTTCGCCGACCACGCCGGTCACCGGGCCCAAGCGGGTGTCGTAATCTTGGACACGCACCACCCCATCGCCGAACGGCGACCACAGATCGATCAGTAACTCTCTACGCTCCAGGTCTCGCCGATGCGTGTTGTAGCCGTTGACCACCCACGCCACGCCGCGACCTGCCTTGCGCAGCATCTCCGGTTCACCCCATTCATACGAACCCGCTGTCTCACTCTCGCCGACCGCGATCACAAAGTCGTTTTTGCCTGGCACCGTAAGCCGTGAGTCGGACCCGTCGTGGTTTAAGGATGTAAACAATCGCGGGTCCGCGCCGAGTTGCCCGCCGACGTGGTAGGGGAGGTAACGCCCCCCGGCGCGCAGCCAGACCGTCCCGCCGGAAGCAAGCGTGCGGTCCGCGCGGTGCGCCGTCTTTGCCAGATTACGCCACGACGCCGTCCCGATGTCGCGCAGCACATCAGACAAACCGTCGAGATAGGCTCGCCCCAGTATCCCGGGGGGGATCGGGTC
>JAJDCT010000256.1 GCA_029260695.1 Phycisphaeraceae bacterium | reverse complement strand
GTCGAGAAGATCGTCACGGGTTACGGCCATGTGGATTATGGCGTGATCCCCGCGGTGGTCTTTACTCACCCCGAGATCGCCAGCGTGGGTCGATCCGAGAGCGACCTGAAGGACGAGGCCCACGAATACAAGAAGGGCGAGTTTAACTTCAGGGGCAACGGCCGAGCGCACGCGATCGAGCAGGCTGACGGTTTTGTCAAGGTGTTGGCGGACAAGAAGACCGACCGCGTGTTGGGTGTGCACATCATCGGCCCGGACGCGGGCTCGTTGATCGCCGAATGCGCCTCTGCCATGCAGTTCGGCGCGACCCCCGAAGATATCTACCGCACCTGCCATGCCCACCCAACGCTTTCCGAAGCGGTCAAGGAAGCGGCGTTGGCGGTCGACGGCCGGGTGATCCACGGTTAATCACACTCACAATCAGTGGGCGCCCATCCGTTCTCCCGATCTGGCGCATTTATAACGGATATTCCGCACCCCCGGGAAGCCCTCGGGCGTAGAATATCCGTGTGGCCATCGGACCTTTTCTGCCCACGAGATACGGCCGAGCCACGGGAGGCGCCATCATGACGGGACTGAATAATCGGCTCTATCTGCACGAAGAGATCATGCTGCTTGTCTTGCGTGATGAGCAAGGCACGATCGAATTCGGTGCCTGGTATAATCAGGCGGTGGGTGCGGCCGTTCTGTCTGAGTTGTTGTTGGCCGAGCGGATCGAAGTCGAGGTCGGCAAGAAGCGCATGGTAAACGTGTTGGATGATCGGCCTCTGGGTGAGCCGGTGATTGATGCGTGTCTTGAGAAGATCGCTACGGCCAAACGCCGCGCCTCAGCGACCAACTGGGTCTCGCGGTTTGGGAATCTCAAACAACTCAAACATCGCGTGGCCCAGGGGCTGTGTCGGCGGGGTATCCTGCGGGCTGACGAAGACAAGGTCTTGCTGCTGTTTAGCCGACGGATCTACCCTGAACTTAATCCTGGCCCCGAGCGGCAACTGATCGGGTGTTTGCGCCAGGCGATATTCTCGGATGTGGAACCTGATGATATACGGACGGTGGTTCTGGTCTCGTTAGCCAACGCATGCGATCTGCTGAAGTACACGTTCGACAAGAAGCAGTTGAAGGGCAGGTCCAAGCGGATCGAGCAACTCAGCAACGGTGACCTGATCGGCTCGGCTGCGAAAGAAGCGATCCAAGCGGTGCAGGCCGCGTTGATCGTTGCCGCGGTGGTCCCGGTGATGGTTTCGCACTGAATTCATGGCTCGTGTCGGCTCAGGACATCTGCTGGGCCAGAGCTAGCCGCCATCCTGTGGATGCCCGGTTGTCCTTGCCGGTGGGGCTGGTGGCCGGCTTGAGTTTACAAACGAGGCGTGTTTCATAAGAGATGCCTTGACATCCGGGCCGTATTTATTATCATAAAATGAAATAAATAACGACAGGGACGATTTTACCGGTCCTGTCGGGCGGAAATTTAACACAACCTGCTTCTGATAAGCATCTTACGACCCATGCTATTCAACCCACGACAACGCGCGATTTTGCGGATGGTCTACCGGCACGGTCAGGTCAGCCGGTCGTCGCTGCATGAGCAGACGGGGATCCGGCTGAACTCGATCGGTGAGGAGGCTACGGCGTTGCTTGGGCGTCGTGTGCTGCGGGAGTGCGATGTGCAGGCTCTTGGGCGTGGTCGGCCCAGGGTGCCTTTGGAGATTGATTCGGGGGCTCGGCATGTGCTGGGGGTGGCGATGAGCCGAGGGAGTGTGCAGATCGGGCGGGTGAGCCTGACAGGGAAACTGGTCGGCGAGCCGATCTCGCAATCAACGCGAGGCGGGTCGGCGATGCTGAAGATCGCGGTCGCGTTGCTGCGTGAGCATCTGGATGAGGACACGTTGGCGGTGGGCTTGACTGCGCCGGGGTTTATCGACCTGACGACGCACGAGATGTTATTTAGTCCGACGGTCCCATCGGGGCGGTCGGTTAGTTTTCAGCCGATCTATGATGCGGCGGGACGTGTGCCGGTCGCTTTAGAGAATGATGCGGTGGCGCTGGCCGCGCGGTGGGCGTTGACACACCGAGCGGATGCGGAGACCGGCGGAGACGTATTGATCGTCCGGCTGGGCGATGGGCGGTTGGGTTCGACGCTGTTGGTGAACGGCCGACCTAACCGGGGGAGCGTGACGGGTGCGAATGAGCTTGGGCACACCCGGCTGCCGGTGGAAGCGCCAAAGTGTTTCTGCGGTCAGGTGGGTTGTCTTGAGCGCATTTGTTCGACGGAGTTTCTTTCGATGCGCGACGGGGGCGGGGCGTCGTTGACCGAGCGTGCCGGGGCGTATGATGGGTCTGACCCTGGGTTGAACGAGCTGCTCGAACTGCTGGCGACAGGCCTATCGAATGCGGTGAATTTTACGCGGGTGAGTCGGTTGGTGATCGCGGGCGAGTTGACGGCTTGCCACACGTTCATGAGGGCTTTGACAGACCGTGTCCGTGTGCTGACTTTGCATGAGCTTGAACGGCGGTTGCGGGTTGATCTTTGGGACCGGACCGAGGCGCAGCCGGCGCGCATCGCGGCGAGCCTGGTGCTTGCGCACATGTATACCAGCCGGTGGGCGACGCTGATGACGGTGGACGGGGAGTTGCAAGATACTTCGCTAACCTTGGTGGGGCAGGTCGATGCCGCGCCGACGGTGAGCATGGACGGGTAGTTTTGACGAAACTGATTAACTAGAGCAATACAGGAAGCAAACGGTATGACGACGATTAGTAACGATCCATCATGGTGTACCCACGAGCGGATCCCCACGCGGGTGTTCGAGGATTCGGCGCAGGTCAGCCACGAGGTGGCCAGTCAGATCGCCGAGTTGGTCAAGGCCCGTGCCGTT
>JAJDCT010000255.1 GCA_029260695.1 Phycisphaeraceae bacterium | reverse complement strand
ATCAAGGATGCGAATAATCCGGTATTGTGGAGGGTTGTCTATGCACGGTTAGAATGTGTGCCGTGTGGTGCATGCCGTAATCGGTTAAGTGAACCTCTTGTATGTCTATGAGCCCGCCTATCGGAATAGCCGCAGCTCAGCGGGGGTCTTCTACCAGACTCAGACCCGGCTCGTGGGACAGTGGGCATCGGCCTTGGCCGGTACCGGATTGCCCGTGGGCGGTGGCTGTGACGCTCCAAGACCTGGTGTTCCTACACTGGCCGATCGACCCCAGCCAGTTGAGCCAGGCACTTCCGGAGGGGCTTGAGGTCGACACCTTTAATGGCAGGGCATGGCTTGGGGTCGTCTTGTTCAAGACCCAGCAAATCCGTGCCAGGTTAGTGCGTGCCCTTCCCGGGGTGGGGGCGTATGCACAGATGAGTGTGAGGACTTATGTCACCCAGGGCGGCAAGCCTGGGATGTATTTCTTCAGCCACGACGCCAGCAATGCCCTGGTTGTGCGTGCGGCACGGGCTGTGATGGGGATGAGCTTCCATGAAGCCCGGGTGCAGGTTGACCACGATTCAGATGGAGGGATCCGCTACCACGGTGCAAGGGCTGACGAGCAAAGCCCCACCGCCCGATTCGATGTGACCTGCCGCCCCCATGGCCAACCAGCCCGTCTGGAATTCGGCTCACTGGACCACTTCCTCCTAGAGCGGTACTGCCTGTATGCGGTCGGCCCGGGTGGCTTGGTGAGACGGGGCGATTTCCACCACGAGCCCTGGCTTATCCAACCCGCAGATGCCTATGTCACAAGCTTGGGGATGATGTCAGAACTCGGCTTGGGGGATCTGGAACAAACGCCGATCGTCAGATTCTCACAACGTATGGACCTGGCCGCCTGGCTGCCCAAACGTGCCCTTCCCGTCGATCCGGTAGAATCCCGTAGATGACGTTTGCGAAAAAGATAAGTGACGGCAGCGCGCTAATAGGCGTGGTGGCCCTTGGGTATGTCGGGCTGCCGCTGCTGCGGTCGTTCTATGACGCAGGCTTTCGTGTGATCGGGTTCGATGTAGACCCTGAGAAGGTCCGCATGCTCAATGCCGGGGAGAACTACCTCAAACACCTGGGCGAGGGGTTCGTCAGCGAGATGTCAACTTCGGACCGGTTTGAAGTGACCGACGACTTCGGCCGGCTGGGCGAGCCGGACGCGATCATGATCTGCGTGCCCACGCCACTAGGTACACACCAGGAGCCGGACCTCAGCTTCGTCGAGCACTCCGCGGACGATGTCGCCAAGACGCTCCGAGCCGAGCAACTGATCGTGCTGGAGTCCACCACCTATCCAGGCACCACCCGCGAGGTCATGCTGCCCCGCTTGGAAGCCGGCGGGCTACGCTGCGGGGAGGATTTTTTCCTTGCCTATTCCCCCGAACGCGAAGACCCCGGACGCAAGGACCACAACACACAGACGATCCCAAAACTCGTCGGCGGGATCGACGACAAGTCCGGCGAGCTGGCTGTTCTGATGTACCGCAAGGCGATCAAGGAGGTCATCCCGGTTAGCTCCGCTGAGGTCGCCGAGAGCGCCAAGATCCTTGAGAACGTCTACCGGGCGGTGAACATCGCACTGGTCAACGAGATGAAGGTCATCCTCGAAAAAATGGGGATCGACGTCTGGGAGGTGATCGACGCCGCGGCGACCAAGCCGTTCGGGTTCCAGGCGTTCTACCCCGGGCCGGGCCTCGGCGGGCACTGCATCCCGATCGACCCGTACTACTTGACCTGGAAAGCCCGGGAGGTCGGCCAACCCACGCGGTTCATCGAGCTCGCTGGGCACGTCAACCACCACATGCCTGATTATGTGGTGCAGCGGACCCTGCTGGCCCTGAACGAGGAGGGCAAATCGGTCCGGGGCTCTCAGATCCTGGTGCTGGGCCTGGCTTACAAGCCCGATGTGGATGATGTCCGAGAAAGCCCCAGCTTCGAGTTGATCGAGCAACTCATGGCCTTGGGAGCCCAGGTCCAATACCATGATCCCCATGTCCAAGCGACCCACAAGATGCGTCGGCATAACCTTAAAATGGGCAGCGTTGATATATCTCCCGAATCAATAAGTTGTTACGATTGTATTCTTGTCGCAACCCATCATGCGGCCTGCGACTGGGGCATGATCGCCCAGCATGCCAGACTCATCGTCGATACCAGGGGCATTATGCGGGGGAGAACCGACGTAACCGGACGAGTCGTTACGGCATGACTATCTGCCACAAGCCCTTGTTTTAACTGACTTTTCGCTTGACCCGAGGGGCTATTGGAGTCAAAATTAGGTGCGGGCAGGCTCTGCTTCGCAAAGCGAGGGTATAATGTCATACCGACCCACCGTTCAGGTGGGGCGGATGGGAGTAGATCAGCGGATGAATTCTTTTAGCATCGCCCTTCGTGTGGCAGCGCTGTCGGCCTGCCTGATGATGACGATCGCTTCGGCTCAGGCCGGGTTGATTGATGACAACGCCAACGACGCCGACCACCTCGCCCTCGCTGCACAGCCGCAATACGACTCGGTGGGCGTAGTCAAGCAGTTCGGCACCAACGTGGACAGCTCCGGCATCCTCATCGCGCCAAATTGGGTTCTTACCGCCGCGCATACGATCCCTTCTGGGAGCCCGGGACCAACCGATACCTGGACCTTCGGCAGCGAAACACGCAACATCGCACAAGCCATCCGCAACCCCAACTTCACCGGCAATATCGCAAACGGCTTCGACATCGCACTGCACAGACTCGACTCACCTATCACCAATGTCACACCGGCCCAACTGTATACGGGCACAGCTGCGAGCTTGATTGGCCAGACCTTGACCTACGTCGGTTACGGCCAGACCGGCACAGGCAGCACCGGAGCCTCCGGACCCCTTGGCACGAAGCGCGCAGGCAACAACTTCGGCGAACAACTCGGCTTCACACTCAACCCAGGGCCCAGCCAGACAGTCTGGTCCGACCAAATCCTTTTCGCAGACATGGACGCCCAAACCGGGCAGTGGGGCAACCCCTTAGGCCGCACCGTCCCCATCAACCTCGAATACCTCATTGCCTTGGGAGACTCTGGTGGAGCTGCCTTCGTCGAGCAGGGGGGTCAGCATTTCCTCGCAGGAATCAACTCCATCCTCTTCAACTTCGACCCTGGCGCAACTCTCGGCTACGGCGATGTCATGGGCTCAACCACTATCGAGCAATCCTTGACCTGGATACTGGACACCATCGCGCCGGTCGTGGGCGACTTGGACGGCGATGGGTTCGTCGGGATCGAAGACCTCAATATCATCCTGGGTAACTGGAACCTGGGCGTGGCCTTAGGCGACCTTGGGCTGGGTGACCCCTCCGGTGACGGGTTCGTAGGCATCGAAGACCTGAACATCGTGCTGGGCAACTGGAACGCCGGGACACCGCCACCGCCCGTACAGGCTTTCGCCGCCGTACCGGAACCCGCCGCACTCTGCTCCATGGCGATTCTGGCAGCAGCCGTAACCCAGAACCGTCGGCGTTATTGAAGTAGCCATTTTATGTCCGGGGTCATGTCTTTTTGCTTGTCACAAGCGACGGCTGTGAGGTAAACTGGGGGGCACCACCAAATGACCCGCGTGAGGAACTTCCGGCATGCGCGTAAAGTTACTGCTTGTCATCACGGCATTGGGCCTTACACCATTCACCTCCGCCCAGGCAACCGTCAGCCTGCCGACGGTTACACCCGTACCCATCCCAGTTGGGACACCCATCACCCCGGGCGGCGGTCCGACGCTCGACAACTTCGTCAGCCAGGACCTGTTCGCCAACACCTCCGTCGACTGGACCATCGCCGCGATCGTCGTGAACCTCACGGCCGGGTCGATTTACCAAGACGCTGCTGGCAGCCCCTCGGGCGCAGGTCCGGCTTCTCCCTCCGTCATAGCTGTGGCACCTTCGGTTGAGTTTGACTCCTACGTCACCACCACCGCCGGCTTTGGCGCCGCCGTCGAAGGCGCTGCGGGCGATCTCGGCGACCTGTTATTCAAGCCCGACGAAACAACCGGGCTCAGCGCGTCGTGGCACGGTTTCGCGGATGACCAAAACAATATCGGTGCGACCCGCATCGGCCGATTTACTTTTTCCGATGATGCCCAGGGCACATGGTCGTTGGCGGTGGGCGAGAAGTTCAGCCGGGCCGACAAGTTCCTGAGCAACCCCATCGTCAACGGACAGATGATTGTGTCCCCGTTACCGGGCGATCTGAACTTCGACGGCTTCGTGGGGATCGAAGATCTCAACACCGTGCTGGGTGTGTGGAACCACGACGTGACGCCCGGAGACCACCGTGCCGGTGACCCGACCGGTGACGGATTCGTCGGGATCGAGGACCTGGGGCATGTCCTGGCAAACTGGAACGCGGGCTTCGTGCCGTTGGTGCCAGACACCGTACAGGGCTTGGTGGGTGACCTTGATGGGGACGGCTTCGTAGGCATCGACGACCAGAACATCCTGCTAAGCAACTGGAACCTGGATGTCCCACCAGCCGACCCCCGCGCGGACCCGTCGGGGGATGGGTTTGTTGGGATCGAAGACAAGGTCAACGGCAACTGGAACGCCGGAACCCCGCCGATGCCGAGCACAGGCCCCACCCCGCCGGTAGTCATCCCCGAGCCGGGGACTCTGGGGGTGTTGATGATTTGTGGTGTTGGGCTGATACGGCGTCGGGCTTAGCGTGAGCCGTACTGCTTCTCGTAATAG
>JAJDCT010000254.1 GCA_029260695.1 Phycisphaeraceae bacterium | reverse complement strand
ATCTTCGCTGGTAGCCTGCGGGACGGACAAACCGCCGCTGCCACCCGGTGTCAGGCTGAAGGTGGCCGACTGGAGCGTGACGGATGCCTGAGACTGGAAGCCGCTCCCGGGGTCGGCGACCAGAGTGAGTGCGAAGTTGCGAAGCTGGTCGATCTGCATCGTCCAGCTCTCGGTAGCCAAAGCCACGATGTCGAAGTCGATCCGCATCCGCAGATCGTTGAGCGTCTGAAACGATGGATGCGGCAACTCGGTGTCAGTGGCAGCGAGACCCGCCAGCCGCGCCGAGAACGTCGGCATCGCGGCCGTGGGGTTGCTTGACAGCAGCGTGGTAGAGCTGCGCCGTTCCTGCTTGAGGCCCGCCGCGTTGTCGACGAACAAGCCCGGCGAGCTGAGGTTCGTGACCGTCAGGTTGGCGATGCTCCCGCCCAGTGCCGGTGCGGTGCATATCAGCGTCATGCCTAAGCTGGCGACCAAAGCACGGGTTGAATTTTGTAAGTATTTCATCAATGTTTCCTACTCTCTCGTGTTAGCAAGCCCAGTCCGCCGAGCGCCAGCAGCGCCGCAGACGCGGGTTCTGGCACGAAGGTAAGTTTGACGTCCACGAAGTGGCCATCGTTACTAACGGAGCGGCCCCCGACGCCCGGGTAGTCATCTACGATCACGCCTGACAGGCCTCCGGCGATGCCGAAACGCACCGAGGCCTCCTGACCTGTTGAAAAGAAGTTACTATCGAGAGAGTTGGCTATCAGCTGCTCTGAGAAGTTGAGCTGGACCGATGTCGGCCCGACACCGGACAGGACACTGGTGTTGTTAGCACTCGCGGGTAGATATAAGTCGCCTGACACGCTACCCGTATTCTCGATACCGGCGGTCGGGATTGGGATCGCCCCGCTGAGTCCCGGGGTAAGACTGAACGACCCAAGGTGCAGATTGACTCTCGCTTGAGACGCGTGAGCATTGCCGGCATCATCATCAAGCGTGAGCGCGAAGCTGCGGAGTTGGTCTATCTGCATTGTCCAGCTCTCGGTAGGTGCGGCGACGATGTCGAAATCGATCTGCATCGACAGGCTTAAGCTCGTACTCAAGGCCGCGCCCAATATGTCTGCGTCTGCAGCAACGAGGCCCGCCAACCGCGACGAAAACGTCGGCATCGTGGCCGTGGGGTTGCTCGACAGCAGCGTGGCGGAGCTGCGGCGTTCCTGCTTCAGGGATCCGAAGTTACTGAACATATCAGGCTGACTGAGGTTTGAAACAGTCAGATTGGCGATACTCCCACCCAGTGCCGGTGCGTTGCAACTCAGCATCGTGCCGATGCTGGCGACCAGAGCGCAGATTACATGTAGTGGATTTCTCATGAGTGTTTCCTGCTTTCTCGGGTTAGGATGCCCAGGCCACCTAAAGCAAATACCAACGCGGAAGCAGGCTCAGGTACTCGGGTAAAAGTTAAGTTATCCATTACAACGAAGTCGCCGGTAACGCGGAGTGTTTCGATGTCCGCGGTAGAGCGTTGGATGCCACGGAAAGCGCCATCGTTAATCGAGTTTATGGCTGTGTTGATCGGAGCAACGGCGGTCAGGTCATACGATTCAAGCAAAACACCACCGGAGTCGAATGCTTCGATCACGACGGTGCTAAACCCCGGTGCGTAGTTCATGAAAGCGCCAACCCCGCTGATAGGGCCACTATTGAATTTAAACTCCATCGCGATGGACAGACTCGTCGGCAGGTACGCAGAAAGGAAGTTAGGATCGGCCGAGCTAAGCCACTGGCCGTTCGTGCCCAGGCTGTAGTTGACAGGCCCGACTTGCGAGAACGCCGTGCCGCTAAGTCCGAACATCTCGACATCCTCTCCAACAGGCGTGCCGACCTGTATCGGTGGCAGCGTCGCGCTCGTCTGCACCACTAGCGGGAACTGCTGGAAGTCGATGATGCTCGAAGGTGCCAGCGGCGCGGCGGTCGTGATCAGCGCCGCACTCACACTTGAAGCGCTGAAGCCGATGGCTATACAAGCGACCAGGCTTAGTGTTTGGATCTTTCTCATGACGAATGCACTCCCTTGGTATTGTTGCTGACTGCTCTTGATCTATGTCCGCGCTCTTAATCCGTCGGCAGGCCGTTAAGCGTGCCGACGAGGTGTCGGAGGGAGGTTTTAGGAGATCAGACCGCCTCCTTTCGTTTGCCGAGGATCAGAAGTGAACTCAGGCCGAATAATGCCAGGCTCGCCGGCTCGGGGGTCGGGAATTCCTGGATCCTCAGGATCGGACCAGCCGTTCCCGGCGTAAGGGGGAACACCTCGACCTCCTTCGTGATTTCCAGGACATCGCCGGGGAGGACCGGCAGCGTGAAGTTGTCCAGCCAGAGGTCCGCGGTACCCAGACCCGTGGGTGTGAACCCGATCAGGCTGCCGTTGATAGAAAGCTTCACGCTAAACCAGGTACTGGACGAAACGCCCGCCGCATTTGGCAGGATGTGTTCATGCCAATCCAGCCAAGGCTCGGTCCCGACGTTCTCGATGGTCTCGATCATGGTCAGGAGGCTGGGGACGGTGATCACCGCACCGGGGTCGGTGATGCTCTTGCTCCAGGGCGCGCCGAACGGGTCCAGATCGATCGGGATCGGGCTGGCCGGGTCACCGATCAGCACGATCGGGCCTGTATCAACAATGTGAGAGGTGAACGGGCCTGTCGCGGTGCCCTGCGCCAAAGCGGTGTTGCAGATCGAGAACAAGGCAAGAACGAGGGCGGGGGTCAGGATCAGTTTTGATAGTGAAGATTTCATGATTCTTTCCTTTCGAGGTGCGGGTGGTTCAGGTCGTTTCAATAATCCGTCGGCACACCGGTCTGCGCACCGACGGGGCTGGTGTTAGAGATGCATTACTCTGAGGTGCCCTTGCGTCGTGCCATGAGAAGCAACGATCCAAGACCCATCAGCGCCGCACTGGCCGGCTCGGGCGTTGGGTATTCTTCAATCCTCATCTGCAGCAAGGCCGGTCCTGGCGTGGCATCGATGATCTTGCGGACATTCAGCACGTCGCCGGGGAGGACCGGCTGCGAGAAGGTGTCAAGCCAGAGATTCGGCGTGCCTAAGCCGACCGCGTTGAACGTGATCGGGTTGCCATTGACCGTCATGATGACACTGGTCCAGAGGCCGGGCACGATACCGGTCGCATCAGGCAGGATGTGCTCGTGCCAGTCGAGCCAGGGTTCGGTGCCAACATTGATGATTGTCTCATTCAGGTCCAGTGGTCCGCCGCTGATAATGTTTCCATTTGGATCGGAGATGTTCTTGGTCCAGGGCTGGCCTAACGGGTCCAGGTCGATCGGGATCGGGCTGGTCAGATCGCCTATGACGACGATGGGCCCGGGATCGACGATGTGAGAGGTGATCGGGCCTGTCGCAGTGCCCTGCGCCAAAGCGGTGTTGCAGATCACGAACAAGGCCAGAACAAGCACGGGGGTCAGGATGTGTTTGGTGAATGAAGCGTTCATGATATTCCCTTTCGAGATGTGGGTGCCTCAGGTCGTTTCAATAATCCGTCGGTACGCCGGTCTGCGCGCCGACGGGGCTGGTGTTGGAGATGCATTACCCCGCGGTGCCCTTGCGTCGTGCCATGAGAAGCAACGATCCAAGACCCATCAACGCCGCGCTGGCCGGCTCGGGCGTCGGGTATTCTTCGATCCTCATCAGTGGGCCCCCGCTGCCGACTGTGGTTGGGAACACATTGACCTTTTTTTCAATCAGGAGGATGTCGCCGGGTAGCACGGGTTGTGAGAAGTTTTCCATCCACAGATTTGGTGTGCCCAAGCCAGTCGATGTGAAAGTAATCGGGTTGCCGTTGATAAACAGGCCGGTGACGCTGGCCCAGGTGCTCTGGGGGAGGCCGGCAGGAGGCTGAAGGATGTGCTCATGCCAATCAAGCCATGGCTCGGTCCCGACGTTCAGGATGTATTCCACCATGTCCATCGTGCCGGGCGCGGTGACCGCACCATTTGGATCGCTGATGCCCTTGGTCCATGGGGGGCCCAGCGTGTCCAAGTCGATCGGGATCGGACTCACCGGATCACCGATCACCACGATCGGGCCGGGGTCAACAATGTGGCCGGTAGCGGGACCGGTCGCGGTGCCCTGAGCCAAAGCGGTACCGCAGACAACGAGCATGGTGATAGCCAGGGCGGGAATCAGGAGAAGTTTTGATAGTGAAGCGTTCATGGTTCGTCCCTTTCGTGAAACGGTGTGTTTATGGTTGTGTGCTACTGGCCGCGATAGATACCCAGCGGCCACCGGTCAAAGACCTAAAGGTTCGCGAGTCTAAGAGCTCAACGCCCGCCGCTTGCCAAGCAGCATCGCCATACCCAGCCCGATCAGCCCCGCTGAAGCGGGCTCGGGGACTTGAGCACCCATGACGATCCGGGTGGAACCGTCCGCGATACTGAAATTGTCCTGGTCGGGCGCCTCGTCAAGTATGATCTCGGTGAAGACGTCGAAGAAGCTATCGACCTGGAACGTGCCGTCGGGCAGGTCCGTGACAAATATCCTTCCGACCGATGACAGCGAGGGCGACTCGCGGAGACGGATCGTCGAGCCTCCGGGTAGCGGGCTGCTCCCGCTTAGATCCATCGAGAGCATCTCGGTGTCCCAGCGCCCGGGGCTGAGGCTACCGGTCACCAGGTAGGTAACTTTGATGTCAAAGAACGAGTCGACATCGAACGTCTGACCATTGATGATGATCTCCGTGAAGACATCGAAGAAGCTGTCAACCTGAAATGTTTCACCGGAAGAAGGCAGCGGAACCACGTTCCCGATCGGATCGACGCTGGTCAGGCTCATGGACACCAGCTCTATGGATGCGGTGCCGTAGGTGGTCGGCCCGGTGGTGGCTCCGGATAGATAAGTGATCTCGCCCCCGGCGAAGTGAGTCGCGTGGGCCGACTGTGATAACAAGGCAATGGAAAGTGCGAATACGGCAGAAGCGGTGATCGATTTGTGGTTTAGATGTGTCAATGTAAGTCTCCTTACTGAAACGGGTGTAACTAACGGTCTGGTTAGTGTGCTTGCCGAATCTCTATTTGATACTTCGCCGACGGACGCGTGTGAGCATCGTGACCGCGCCGATTGAAAGAAACGCTAATGAAGTCGGTTCAGGCAAGGGGATCGGGATCTGGCGCATCGTGAAGCTCTCGATCCCATCCGGGACGTCGATCGAAAACTGGAACAGCGGCGTCGTGAACGCCAGGTTGGGGAACAGGCCGCCGGTCGCGAGGATCACGTCCTCCCCAGCGAGTGCCGGGGTTGAGAAGAACGCCGAGAAGTTAAATGGTGAATCCTCGTCGGGCGTGTCGAAGTCCAGGTCGTCGCCCGGCGTCGAAGCAACAAACCCAACCCCCTCGCCAAACCCCAACTCGATGCGGTACTGGTTCCACGATATCCCCGATGAGTTGCTCACACCCTCAGCGATCGCATACTCCGTGGTTCCCCCCGAATCGATCACGGAGAACACGATGTCGGCTACACCGTTCACACCGAAGAAGTCCTTCTGCGTCACGAGGATCCCGTTCGGCGACTGGCCGGCGAAGTTGTCGTTGTTGATGTCCACAGGCGGCGAGACCGGGTCCAATCCAATGGAAGCGATGCCGGACGACCAGGTAAACCCGGTGATCTGCCCGGCCCGAAGTGAACCCGCACACGAAAGCATCGTGACGGCTACAAGTCCTGTTCCGAGTGTTTGCTTAGTAATCATGGCCCTATTCCTTATGATTGGTGCTCATCTAGAGGAGAGAGTTATCGTTCTCCCGCTGTCAATATTTCATACGGCTCGATACAGCTATCCGCGCCTAAGCCCAACCACAGCTGCCCCCAGGGCGAGCAAGGCAATCGACGCCGGCTCTGGAACCGGCTGGACCGTAAATTGGAAATTGTCCACGAAAGACTTCTCCAGCCCCCCGATGTCACCGCCGCCGCCAGGATCGGTGTGAGCCCGGAAGTACATCTGCTCCAGCGTGGAGATCGGCGTGGTCAACGACGCACCCGAGACGATCAA
>JAJDCT010000253.1 GCA_029260695.1 Phycisphaeraceae bacterium | reverse complement strand
GCGCTGGCCGAGCTGCTGCTGGGGGTGCTGACCGACCCGGCCAAGCGTGAATCGATGCGCCGGCGCGGCCTTGAGCGTGTGGCGTCAATGAGTTGGCCCGAGGCGGCGAGGAAGACGCTGGAGGTCTACGGCCGGCTTCTGGAAAGCGCCTGATAGCTCCAAAATCCTGGATCGCTGGGCCACGAGCACTTCGACCGGCCCGAGGCTGTCCGGTTGAGGCTATAGGCCTGCGCAGGTACAATCCCGCGTTTCTCCCCTTTTAGCGGAGTTCTGCGGTGCAAGATGCCATCAACAAAGCGACCGCCTTGGTCGAGGCGCACGAGTACGTCCGCCGGTTCAAAGGCAAGGCGATCGTCGTCAAGGTCGGGGGGTCCATCATGGATCAGCCCGGCGACCTCAAGAGCGTGGTCAGTGATATCTGCTTCATGTCCGCTGTGGGTATGCGCCCGATCATCGTCCACGGCGGTGGCAAGGGGATCACCGAGGCGATGAAGCAGGCCGGGCTCGAGGCGCAGTTCGTTCAGGGAAGGCGGTACACCGACGACCGGACCCTGGCGATCGCCGAGCACGTTTTAGTCAACACGATCAACCAGCAGATCGCGGGATTCATCACCGAGCTTGGGCACCGACCGATGCGGCTGCACAGCCTGGCGAGCTGTGCGGTGTTCGGCAAGCGGCTGTTCCTTGAAGGCGACGAAGGCAGGCGGATCGATATCGGTTCTGTCGGCGAGGTCGAGTGGGTCAACGCCGATCTGTTGGACGCGGTGACCGAGGCGAACTACATCCCGGTGATCGCGCCGATCGCGCGCGACGCTTCGGGCGGCAAGCTGAACGTCAACGCCGACAGCGTCGCCGGGCATGTGGCTGCCGCTGTCAAGGCCGAGAAACTCGTGCTGATCTCCGACACTCATGGCATCCGCCTCTCGGACGACCCCGACGATCTGGCAAGCCACCTGACCAAAGAGAAGATCGAATCGCTCATCGAGTCAGGCGTGATCCAGGCGGGGATGCTCCCGAAGGTCGAGGCCAGCTTTACCGCGTTAACAGGCGGGGTCGCCAAGGCCCACATCATCGACGGCCGGATCAAGCACTCGTCCCTTTTGGAAGTCTACACCGGCAAAGGGATCGGCACGGAGATCGTGTTGTGAGTACAGCGGATAACCGCCAAGACGCCGGGTTTTCCCAGGAGCTACAGGATATAGTGGACCGGTTGCGTGAGTGAATACACCGGATTGAAAAGCGATATTCCTCCGCTTCTTGGCGTCCTCTGCGTCTTGGCGGTTCATCATCTTCGCAACGAGATTCAAGCATTAACGAGTACACCATGAAACATTTTTTATCTATTGCCAATGCCACGCCCGACGAACTCAAGCACATGCTGGGGGTTGCCCGACGGCTGCGCGACGAACGTGACGCGGGCAAAGCCAACGACCCTGTATTGGCCGGGCAGACCCTGGCGATGCTGTTTGAGAAGCCCAGTTTGCGGACGCGGGTGAGTTTTGAACAGGCGATGATCGAGCTGGGTGGCCATTCGATCATCATGGGCCAGGAGGTCGGGCTGGGTAAACGCGAGTCGGTCGGCGACGTGGCCAAGGTCCTCGGCGGGATGGTCCACGGCATCGCCGCTCGGGTGTTTGAACACCAGAAGCTGATTGACTTCGCCGAGTTCGGCGGTGTCCCGGTCATCAATATGCTTAGTGATGAATCCCACCCCTGCCAGGCGCTGGCGGACCTCATGACATTGCAGGACGAATTCGGCGCCGACCTCACCGGCCGAAGTGTTGCATTTATAGGAGATGGCAACAACGTCGCACGCAGCGTCGCGATTCTTTGTGGCCGACTGGGTGTCCGGTTTGTATTGGCGAGTCCTGAGGGTTACGAATTCACGCCGCAGGTGCAGAAGCAACTGCTCGCCGACGCGCCGGGTATGGACCTGGAGGTGATCGTCGACCCGATTGATGCGGTCAAGGGTGTGGACGCTGTATTCACCGACACGTTCACGTCGATGGGTCAGGAAGATGAGAAGCAGGCCCGGCTCGAAGCGTTCAAGGGTTACCAGGTCAACGATGGCCTGGTTTCTCATGCCGCCGATCACGCGGTGGTGCTGCACTGCCTGCCGGCCTACCGGGGTGTGGAGATCACCGACGAAGTGATGGACGGCCCGCGTAGCCGGGTCTTCCCCGAGGCACACAACCGCCTGCACGCACAGAAGGGCCTGCTCGCTGTACTGATGGGTGGGGTTTAGAAGCGGCTATTAGCTGTTAGCCTTTAGTCGCTAGCTCTAGCTAGTGATATCTCTGAATAACTTTCTGGAGTGACTGATACCATACTGATACGGCCGATGAATCGGCCTCCGCCGTAGGGATTATTCAGAGATCTCTTAATAACTTTCTGACAGACCCCAGACCCCACCACCTCATGCCCATCCCGCCGCTAGACCCCGAAGCCGAACCCGGCCTGGACCCGTCGCACCTGCTGCTGATCGTGGTGGGGGCGCACCTGCGGGCGGAGCAGGCCGATCGGCCGTTGGCGTATCGGCTCCGCGAGCAGGTCGAGGGCTGGGTGAGCAAAAACCGTGACGCCTTGGCGACGCCGATCCAGCCGGTGGTCTGCACGGACATCTGGTATCTGAACAATAACACCTTGCACGCCCGGCCGACCGTCAGCATCGGCGGGCCCGGGGTCAATGCCCTGTCCTCACATTTCGCCCAGAGCATCACCGGCCGAACCGACGACGATCAGCAGGTCGTGATCCAGATCGACCCGGAGTTCACCGACCTTCGCGTCAGCATCTGGGGCACCGACCACGACCTGACCGCCAAGGGGTTGGACTTGTTCTTCAAAGATTACCTGGAGAGCTTCCTCAAAGCGGTCGCGACCCAGGTCGAGCCGGAAACCTGATAATCCGTCGGCCCGTTAAGTGTGGAAGTTTGCAATCATTTGTGGCTGCTTCGATAATTTAATCGATGCAGGTTACTACCTTAGAACCGGGCAACCCCCGACAGCACGAGGCGATCGCCCGCCAGGTGTCGCAGGTGCTACGCGCCGGGGGGCTGGTCGTTTTTCCAACCGAAACGGTCTACGGCGTTGCGGCTTCGGCGCTCAGCGATGAAGGGGTCGATCGCCTGCGGAAGCTCAAGCAGGCCGATGCGAGCCGGGCCTTTACGGTTCACATCCCTGAGCCGCAGGCCATCGGGCGGTTCGCGGAGTTGACCGGCGGAGCGGCCAGGCGGCTTGCCATGAAGGCGATGCCCGGCCCGATCACGTTGCTCGTGGAGGTTACGCCCGATGTCATCGAGCGGTGTCTTGATGGGTTGGGTTTGGCCGGTGAGTATCAGGATCGGATTTACCACAAGGGCGTCGTGGGCCTTCGTTGCCCGGACCACCCGCTTGGCCGGGAGGTACTCGCCGCGGGTGGGTCTGCGGTGATCGCCAGCAGCGCGAATCTGCCAGGTGAGCGTCCGCCGGTGGATGCCCAGCAGGCCGCCGAGGCGGTTAAGGGGCACGTCGAGTTGGTGGTGGACGGCGGACACTGCCGATACGCCAAGCCGTCGACGATCGTGAAGATCACCGGGGCCGCAGTCGGGGGAACAACCGGGGGTGACGGGGGAACCGGGGAAACTGGGGGTGACGGGCAGACGTGGGCGGTTCAGCGTGAGGGGGTGTACGATAAGCGATATATCAGCAAGCTCACACGTTACAACCTGTTGATGGTCTGCACAGGCAACACCTGCCGGTCTCCGATGGCGGAGGGAATCGCCCGGCAGATGATCGCCAAGCAGCTTGGGGTCCAGCCGGACAGGCTAGACCAGGCGGGGATCGCGGTGCGGTCGGCCGGGGCCTATGCCTCTGGTGGGATGGCAGCGACCCCCGAGGCGGTCCGGGCGGTCGCGGCCGCCGGGGTCGATATCAGCGGTCATCAATCGACCCCACTGACCCGTGAGCTTGTGGATTGGGCAGACGTGATATATTGCATGACCGCCAGCCACCGTCTGGCGGTGCTGGAGGTAGTGCCCTCCGCCGTGGATAAGACCCACATGGTGGACCCGGGCGCCGACATCAGCGATCCGATCGGGGCCGACGACGAGGTGTATCGAGCAACCGCCGAGGCGATCCGTCGAGGACTGGCCCACAGACTCAAGGAGTTACCTTTATGAAAATCGCACTTGGAGCCGACCACCGAGGTACCGATGCGGTCCGGGCTATCACCGAGACACTGACCGCCAATGGGCACGTGTCATCCTTGCTGGGTGTCTGCAAGACACGTTCCTGTGACTACCCCGACATGGCATACCCTGTCGCCGACGCGGTTGCTAAAGGCAAGGCGGACCGGGGCATCCTGATCTGTGGTTCCGGGATCGGGATGTCGATCGCGGCGAACAAGGTCAAAGGCATCCGTGCCGCCCTGGTGCATGACGAGGTCGGTGCCGAGGTCTCACGCCGGCACAACGACGCGAACGTGTTGTGTATCCCCGCAGACATGCTGGGCGTCCGGGTGATCGAGCGGATCGTGGCGGCGTGGATGCGGACCGAGTTCGAGGGCGGCAGGCACGAAAGACGGGTACAGAAGATCCAAGCGATCGAGCAGGGCCTGGACCCTTCGGCAGTTTCCATTGACCGCGCCGCAGCGGTCAACGAGTAAGACAGACCCATCCCCCGGCCAGCCCCCGGTTAGACCCGGCTGGACTCGCGGGCAAACGCACCGGAGCTGACATGTCCCAGCAAGATTACCGTACGACACTTGAAAGGGTTGACTGGCGCTCGACGCTGCCTTTCCTGAGACTGTTCGGCGCGTTCCGTATGGCGATCCAGCCCGGGCGGCTGTTGCTGTCACTGATGCTTGTGCTGCTGTTGTACCTCGGCGGCGTCGCGATGGATTTCGCCTGGGGCCCAAGCGTCTTCCCCAATGAAATCAGGGCCTACGCCCAGAAGGACGCCCCGCGGTTTGACACCTGGCTATCTGATATGCGCAGCCAGGATGAGGCGAGTGATGCGACGAGTTCTCTGATCGAGAAAGACTACATCTTCAGCACACTGGTCGACCAGCAGGTCGGCGCATTTGAGCGGCTGGTGGTGTCGGCCACGGCGTTGGACTTTGGGATCAGCGACCTGGCGAGCGGCAGGGGGGCCGACAGCGGCGGTGTCATCGGGGCGCTTGCATTGATGGTCATCCGTATCCCCGGCTGGCTCTACGCCACGCACCCGGGCTTCCTGGTGGTTTATCTTCTGTACGCCTTCGCGCTGACGTCCCTGATCGGCGGCGCCATCTGCCGGGTTGCGGCGGTGGACGCCTGTCGTGGCGAACACATCTCGGCATTCGCCGGGCTGCGCTTCGGCCTGGACTACTGGGTACAGATCATGCTCGCGCCACTGATCCCCCTTGGGATCGTGGTGGTCATCCGGCTGGCGCTGGCGTTGGCGGGGTGGGTGCTGTTCAACCTGCCGGGCACGGACGTCGTGGGTGCTATCCTGTTTGGGCTGATGCTCTTAGGCGGCTTCATCGCCGCGATGCTGCTGATCGGGTTGGCGTTCGGGGTGAACCTGATGATCCCGGGGATCGCGATCGAGGCCACCGATGCGTTTGACGTGGTCAGCCGGGCGTTCAACTACGTCGTCGGCCGTCCGTGGCGCTACCTCTTCTACACCGCGGTTATGATCGTCTACGGCGCGGTGACGTATATGCTGATCGGGCTGGTGGTTTTCAGCACGATCTGGCTCACCAAAAACAGCCTGTCCGGCGGGGCGGTCAGCGAAGTGGTCGAGGGCACCACCCGGCTCGACGCGATCATGCCCGATCCCATGTGGGGAACGTTATTGCCCGACGCCGACTGGGAACACCTTGGCGGTTTGGGCACCGTCGCCGCGGCGCTGGTGATGGTCTGGATCAAGCTGCTGATCGCGGTGCTCCCGGCGTTCGCCGTCAGCTACTACTTCAACGCCCAGACCTGGGTCTACCTGCTGCTGCGGCGGTCCGCCGACCTGGTTG
>JAJDCT010000252.1 GCA_029260695.1 Phycisphaeraceae bacterium | reverse complement strand
AGCTACGGCATGGTGCGCGTCGAACTGGAGTGCGCCCGCTGCAACAGCCACCTGGGTCACGTCTTTGACGACGGCCCGGCCCCGACGGGGATGAGGCACTGCCTTAACAGCGAATCGCTGACGTTCACAGACAACGACCGGATGGCCACACTCGCCGACCCCGCAAGCGAGCTGACTTCGATCGTACTGGCAGGCGGGTGCTTCTGGTGTACCGAGGCGGTGTTCGAGCCTGTCGTGGGCGTGGTGGAGGTGGTCAGCGGCTACGCCGGGGGGCTCGAAGATTCTGCGAACTACGGGGCCGTCAGCTCCGGCCAAACCGAGCACGCCGAGGCCATCAAGATCACCTACAACCCAAACCAGGTGAGCTACGACAAGCTGCTGGAGCTGTTCTTCAATGTCGCCCACGACCCGACGCAGTTGAATCGTCAAGGTAACGACGTCGGCCCGCAATACCGATCGGCCATCTTCTATAGCAGCGAAGATCAGAAGCAGGCTGCCGAAGCGTATATCAAACACTTGGACGAGAGCGGGAAGTTCGACACACCGATCGTCACGAAACTCGAACGGCTGAGTAAATTCTTCACCGCCGAGCGGGATCACCAGGATTATGTCAGGCTGAACCCCAACCAGCCTTACGTCAGAGCGGTTGCCATCCCCAAGGTCAAGAAGCTCGAAAAGAAATACGGCGACATCCTTAAAGATTAGCCGCGCCCCTATCACTGAGACATACTCACGCATCATTATCTCCACGGGTCGGTTAAGATGTGGCGGCTCGCAATGTCAGCCCCAATAACCAGCCGCCGAGGAAATCCTTAATGCACGTCAAGCACCACTTCTTGCTGCCAGTATTAGCAGTCTGCCTGATATTCGGCCAGGCGTGCGCATGGGCACAACCCGCCACCAGCGACCGTGCGCCGATCTCACTCACCGAAGAGGGGCTACGGGTTCACGCTACATGCATCGTGATCGACGGGCACAACGACCTGCCCTACCAGATACGCAAGGAAGCCGCGTCCTCTTTCGATCAACTGGACATCGCCGAGCCTCAGCCCGAGCTGCACACCGACATCCCCCGGCTGCGCACCGGCGGGCTGGGTGCGCAGTTCTGGTCGGCGTACGTCCCGTCTTCCACGATCAAGGACGGCGGCGCCGCGCGTTACACTCTTGAGCAGATCGACCTGATACGCAGGATGGCCGACCGCTATCCCGACACGTTTGAGATGGCGCTCACAGCCGACGACATCGAACGCATCCACGCCGGGGGGAAGATCGCGTCGATGATCGGGCTGGAAAGCGGGCACGGGATCGAGGAATCGCTTGCCGCCCTAAGGATGTTTTATTCGCTGGGCGTGAGGTACATGACACTCACCCATTCCGACAGCCTGAGCTGGTGCGACTCGGCGACCGACGAGCCGATCACAGGCGGGCTCTCCCCGTTCGGCGAAGAGGTCGTACTGGAAATGAATAAGCTGGGGATGCTCGTTGACGTTTCCCACATCTCCGCCGATGCGATGCGGCATGTGCTTAAGGTGAGCAAGGCCCCGGTCATCGCGTCGCACTCAGGCGCATACACAATCGCCGAGCACGACCGAAACGTCCCGGACGATGTGCTTGAAAGCGTCCGTGACAACGGCGGGGTCATCATGGTGAACTTTTTCTCCGGCTACGTCGAACCGACCGCCGCAAAGATGATGGCCGAGATGTTTAACGTCGAACGAGATCTTCGAGAGAAGTACCCCGACGAAGACGAATACAAGCAAGCCAAAGACGCCTGGCGAGCAGCCCACCCCTACCCTTCCGGCACGATCCACGATCTCGTCGATCACATCGACCACATCGTAAAAATAGCCGGGATCGACCACGTCGGTCTGGGTTCGGACTACGACGGGGTCAGCAGGCTCCCCGACCAGCTCGAAGACGTCTCGACCTACCCCTACATCACCCAGGCCCTACTGGACCGCGGCTACGATGAAGAGTCGGTCCGCAAGGTCATGGGCGGCAACCTGCTGCGTGCGATGCGCGGAGCGGAAGAGGTGGCACGGGAATGGGATCAATAAGCCGAACGAACATGACGCGCTGAATCGCTTCAGTACCGCGGTTCTCTAATCACGCCCTCGTCACTAAGCAATGCCGCCCTATCCGGATCCGCCAATACCGCTTTAACCGTAGTATTATCCCCGGCAACTCGCATGTTACGTTGGACCAGCCGCACGCCGTGGCTGTAATCGACATAGGTGTTGACATGTCCCGTATACAGCGGCTGGATAGGCCTGCCGTTGAGGTAGTGCCAGCCGTAGATCGCGACGCGGTCGGATTTTTCTTGTAAACGGTTGGTCACAACCACATCCTTCTTGATCCCGGCATACAGCGTGCCTAGGGGCATGCCCGCTTGTTTACGTTGCCATTCGACCGTGCCGTTGTGTTGCAGGAAGATCTTGACCTTGGTTCGGTCCTCGGTCAGAGGCGCCGGCGATCGCTTAGCGGGGGCCTGATTATAGATGTCGTCGACCATCTTCCGTGTCGGCAGCGTGCAACCAAAAGCATCCGCGACGGCTTGGGCGGTCATCGGTGTCATCGGGACACGGACAAAATCTTCGTCGCTCCCAATACTCAGGTAATCCGGGGCCACCTCGTAAGTGACCGAGAGCTCCGAATCATCGCTGATCTTGGTGCGGGTGTGGATCGAGACAAACCGACGCAGGAACCCCGGGACATTGCCACTCAATAGCTCGTCCCGGATCGCCGCCTCACGATCAGACGGGCTAAGATCTTCGACACGCTTCATGAAGTCCCGTCCACCGATCGCATCCGCTTGGCGCGGCGGGATCGTCAGCCCAGCGCCCGCCTCATCACTGTCTGCCTCGACCGGGTCAGGCGCTCCGCCTTCAACTCTCGGCGGAGGCTCCACCCACCTCATATATACACGTGCCCCACCAAAGGGACCCCAGAAGTTCTCATCAGGCGTGTCCATCGCCATCGCCTGCAGGTAGCCGTTCATCTCCCCGACCATGCGGGTATGGAGGATGATGTTCTCAGGGTTCCTGTGGATCATCAGGCGAGCCCCCCCGTTGATTGCATCGTAACTCTTAAAACCCACAGCCACCGCCTCGATGATTTTTCCCTCAAAGATTTCGCCCTCGGTCTCGAAACGCTCGATCATCCGGTGTGTAGCGCGGTACGTCCCGCCGGTCGGCCCGACAACCTTCTTACCTTTGTAAGTAATCTCCCGGTCGTCGTAGGCGATCACGATCAACCGACGGGCCGCGCCGTCGTTCAGCCAGCCGATCAGCTTGTCACCGTGGCCATCTTCATCGTCGTAGCCGTAGTTGGAATCGAGGAAGATGATGCGGTCGATCCAGTCGGGGATCGTGTCCGACCCGTTGATGAAGCCGAACATGAAACTGCCGCCGCCGCTGTGTGATGCCAGTGTGACAGAGGGATTTTCCAACGGGATAACAGCCAGCACCTCCGACACCACACGCCGGATCAGCGCCGCGTTGTCCGCGTGCTTCTTTCGCCACGAGGGCCAACTCAGACCCTGGGCTTCCAGGCAGACCAGCACTAAGTTTTCACGTCTGTTCTCTTCCTGCAGCTTTCGGTGCTGCCCCGCGATGTGTTGGATGTCGTAGTGCCAGTCTTCCCCCTCATTAATGCGACGCCCCAGTGTTTGCTCGACCGTGTTCCCGTTGGGCGTGGCGAAGAATACGACACGCGAAGGCTTGTCGGGATCGATCCGGTCAACAGCCGGGGCAATGATTTTAAGCCGAACGCCCGGCTC
>JAJDCT010000251.1 GCA_029260695.1 Phycisphaeraceae bacterium | reverse complement strand
GCCCGACCCGATGGGGCGGAAGAAGTCGCTGATGCACAGGTGCTTGCGGCCGTCCTGCCGGGGGAAGCTGAACCGCTCGATCTCCTTGTCGTGATCCTCGGCGTCAAACACCACTAGATCATCGCCGTCGCTGTTGCAGGGGTAGTACCCGTAAACCACCTTCGGCTGTAGGATGCCATCGTCCTGGAGCTGCTTCTTGAGCTTGCCGAACATCGGTTCGATTTCCTCTTCGACCTGCTGCTTGTATTCGGCGTCGGTCCTTCGGCCCTTCTTCATCTGCCACTGCCCGCGGAACAATGCGACCTTATTGATAAACGGGTAGACCTGCTCGAGGTCGATTTGATCGATGACCCGGCTGCCGTAGAACGGGGCGGTGGGGATGTTGGGCGCTGGGGAGACGGTGGAGCGGGGGGCGGTTGCGACGGCAGGTGAACCGGCGTCCGCAGAGGCAGCCGCTTGCTTGTTGGCGCGGGAGGCCTCGGCCTTGCGCTCGCTCTCGGCGCGCTTGGATAGCCTCGACTCGATTTCAGTCTCGAGGTCGTCGGCCTTGCCGGACTTCATCATGTCCATGATCCGCAGGCCCTCGAAGGCGTCCTTGCCGTGGTACACACGGCCGTCATAGATCTCGCGGAGGTGGCTGTCGCAGTAGTGCTTACTCAGCGCGGCACCACCCAGGAGGATCGGGACATCGATAGCCTGGTCGTTCAACTCGCGGAGGTTGTCCTCCATGACCATCACCGACTTGACCAGCAGGCCCGAAAGACCGATGGCATCGGCTTTCGTTTCTTTCCACTTATCAACGATGTTGTTGATCGGCTGCTTGATCCCGATGTTATGCACGGTGTAGCCGTTGTTGGTCAGGATGATGTCGACCAGGTTCTTGCCGATGTCGTGGACGTCCCCCTTGACGGTCGCTAACACGATCGTTCCCTTGGTCTGGCCCTCGGCCTTCTGCATGAAGGGTTCGAGATGCGCAACCGCCATCTTCATGACCTCGGCCGACTGAAGCACGAACGGCAGTTGCATCTGACCGGACCCGAACAACTCGCCGACGACTTTCATCCCCGCCAGCAGGTGGTCGTTGACGATCTCCAACGGCGGATATTTCTCCATCGCCTCGTCGAGGGTTTCGGATAGCGCCTTCTTCTCGCCATCGATAATGTGTTTTTGCAGCCGTTCTTCCAGCGGTAGATCCGTGATGTCCTGTTTAGATGTTTTCGCCTCGGCACCGTCGGGGAACAGGTCGATGAATATCTGTAACGGATCGGTGGTCTTCGAGCCGTCGGCCAGTGTCACCGCCTCGGCAGGGGGACGATTGTAGATCAGCTCGAGCGCAGCGGCCCATTGCGCATCCTCGATCCGCGTCTTGGGCAGGATCTTGGTCACATGCAGGATCGCACTGGTCAGCCCGGCCTCGACCAGCTCGTGTAGGAACACGCTGTTAAGCACCTGCCGCGCGGCGGGGTTGAGCCCGAAGCTGACGTTGCTGAGCCCGCAGGTGATCTGGCAATCCGGGAGCAGTCCCGCGATCCGTCGTGTGCCCTCGATCGTCTCAAGCGCGCTGCGGCGGTCCTTGTCCATCCCTGTAGAGATAGGCAGCACCAGCGGGTCGAACATCAGGTCGCCCGGTGCCAGCCCGTGTTGTTCTGTCGCCAGCTTGTACATCCGCTGTGCGATCGACAGCTTGCGGTCGGCGGTACGCGCCATCGCCTCTTCGGGGTCCTCGTCGATCGTCCCCAGCACCAGCCCCGCGCCGTATTTCTTGGCGAGCCTGCACATAGCGGCGAACTTCTCTTCCCCGTCTTCGAGGTTCGCCGAGTTGATGATGCACTTACCGCCCGCCCGCTTGAGCCCGGCCTCGATCGTCGCGGGCTGCGTGGAGTCGAGCATCAAGGGCGCATTCACCTGCTGGACCAGCAGACCGGCGACCTTGTCCATGTCCTTGGCGTTGTCCCGCCCGGCGTAGTCGACATTGACGTCGATCACATGCGAACCTTCGCGCACCATCTCGCGCGCCAGGCTCATGATCTCGTCCCAGTTTTCTTCTTCTAAGAGCCGCTTGAACTTCCGTGACCCCGACGCGTTGGTCCGTTCGCCGATGTTCAGGATCGACAGGTCCTGGCGGTACTCGACTGCGCCCATCAGTGACGAAATAGCCGGTATCCAAGGCTCTTTAGCTACCTTGGCCGGTGCGCGGTCGCCGACCACTTCGACCAGTTTGCCGATGTGTTCCGGTGTCGTGCCGCAGCAGCCGCCGACGATGTTGATACCACAGGACTCAACATACTCGGCCACCTTTTTGGCGAACGGCTCCGGTCCCAGGGGGTACTCGGTCCGCCCGTCGACGAGCGTAGGCAGCCCGGCGTTGGGTAGCAAGCTCAGCTTCCCGGGCCAGTGCTTGGCTAGGTAGTGGACGTGCTCTGCCATCTCCGCTGGGCCGGTCGCGCAGTTCATCCCAAGCGACAGGATCGGCAGGTCACGCATCGCCGCAGCCACCCCCGCGATATCGGTCCCGATCAGTGTCGTGCCGAACTGCTCGATCGTCACCTGCACCATGATCGGCACGTCCGCGACCGTCTGATTGCGCTCCTTGAGCGCTTCGACGCATGCGTTGACCACACACTTGACCTGCAGGATGTCCTGGGCCGTCTCGATCAGGAAGACGTCGATCCCGCCATCAAGTAAACCACGGCACTGCTCCAGGTAGCTGGCGTGCATCGTGTCCCAGTCGGTGTTGCCCAGTGTGACCAGCTTGGTCCCCGGGCCGATCGACCCGACCACGAAACGTGGCTTGTCTTGGGTGGTGTGATTGTCACACGCCGCGCGGGCCACCTCGGCGGCGACCTTGTTCAATTCACGGGTCTGCTCGACCAGGTCGAACTCAGCGAACACCAGCTTGTTCGCCCCAAACGTGTCGGTCTCGACGGCATCGGCACCCACCGCCAGGAACGTTTCGTGGATCTGCTGGATCACCTCCGGGCGGGTCTGCACGAGGATCTCCGTGCAGTTCTCCTTGTCCAGATAATCCTTGACCAGATCCAGGTCGTGATTGTGGATACTGGTGCCCATCGCGCCGTCCATAAACAGCACACGTTTTTCGAGTTGGTCAGCGAATTTGCTCATCAGGGTGTCTGTCGTTTACCTGGGTTAGCTCAGAGGGATTCAGAGGTCAATAGCATGCCCACAGCCACACCATCCATTAATCCGGATAAACAGATGTTATCGTTCCCAGCCGCTCAAGGCAAGTCCGTGCTGATTGTGTGCTAATTTCTATGCCGTTGGGTATTTAGCCTTGGTCCGGCCGATAGAGACTATCGTCTGGTGATGGAAGTAAGCGTTATTAGGGAGCGTCAATGACCTGGTGGCAAGCGATGTTGTTGGGGATCGTTGAGGGGCTGACCGAGTATCTGCCGGTCAGCTCGACGGGGCACCTGTTGGTCGTCCAAGAACTGCTGGGGCTGGCTACGGGCTCGGCCTCTGCGAAGGAGGCGGCGGACGCCTACGCGATCTGTATCCAAGCCGGTGCGATTGTCGCGGTGCTGGGTCTGTATGCCGGGCGTGTGAGGCAGATGGCTTCCGGTCTAATAGGCCGAGATGAGGCCGGGCTCCGCCTTTCGATGAACGTCGTAGCGGGATTCATACCCGCAGCGGTGATCGGGTTGGCGGTGAATGAGTTGATCAAGACCTATCTATTTGGGCCGGGCCCAGTGGTGGCGGCCTGGGCGATGGGTGGGGTGGCGATCATCGCGACCGACCGCTGGCGCAGGGTCAAGATCGATGGCCAATGGCGCGAGGGGTTCGACCTGTCGGACCTGACCTGGCGGCTCGCCCTGATCATCGGGTTTGCTCAATGCCTGGCGATGTGGCCCGGCGTATCACGCAGCCTGGTCACGATCGTCGCGGGGGTGCTTGTGGGACTTCGCCTGGCTTCCGCGGTCGAGTTCAGTTTCCTCCTTGGCGTGGTCACGCTCGGCGCAGCGACCTGTTACGACGGGCTGAAGCACGGCAGGACCATGCTCGAACACTACGGCGCAATGGAGATGTTTCTGGGCTTCCTCTTCGCCTTCATCTCCGCGATCCTCGCGGTCAGGTGGATGGTCAGCTACTTGAAAAACCACGGGATGGCCGTCTTCGGGTACTACCGCATCGCGATCGCCCTGGCGGTAGGTGTGATGTTGTTAACGGGGGTACTCAGCGGCCAGATCGACCAGCCGATCACGGCTCCAGCAGCACCTTGATCACATCGGATTTGTCAGCTGTTTTGAGCGCTTCGACCGCATCTGACAGCTTCGCGCGCCGGCTGATCAGGCTCAGCACGTCGATCTTCTGACTGGATAGGCCTGCAATCGCTTCATTGAACGGGCCGCACCGGCTGCCGATCAGGTTGATCTCGTTGATGACAAGGGGCGACAGGTCGGCCGGCTCTTTGAGAGCCTGTGGCGCGACGGTGGTCTTCATGACGATGGTGCCGCGTGGCCGGACCATGCCCATCGCCGTCGTAAGCCCGCTTGGCGATCCGGTGCAGTCCACGACGATGTC
>JAJDCT010000250.1 GCA_029260695.1 Phycisphaeraceae bacterium | reverse complement strand
ACGCTCAAAAGGCGTGGCCGGTGAAGGGCCTTGCAAGCGGATCGCCCCGGCCAGATGACGGATAAACAGGACGCGGACTCGACCCGGTCCCGACGATCCCGCGCCTGCCGTTACCGCCGGGACCTCGTGGGGTCTTTTAGATCAGGAACTTCAACCGCCAAGACGCTAAGGACGCCAAGGAAGACAGGAAAGAAATCAAGAGTTAACCACAGAGACACAGAGAAGAAAAACGAGTAAGAAGTGATCCGCAGATTACGCAGATTACGCAGATTCATGTGCAACCATACTTCGCGGCGATCCACTCACACGAAGCGCCGCGGCTTTTCGCGCCTGTCTCTAAATCTGTGTCATCTGCGTAATCTGCGGATATGCCTTCTCTCCGCTATCTCTGTCCCCCGCCTTGCTCTGTGTCTCTGTGGTTCATGCCTCTCATGCTATGGCGGGGAGCCCGCGACGAGTTTCGGCGTAGCGCCCAAAAAAAACCCACGCTCAATGAACGTGGGCCCGAGTGTTATTTGTATTGTTGTCGCTCGCTTAGCGCCTGGGCCTGGGCTTGTTGCCCGCGTCCAGGAAGTACTTGCGAGCCTCGCCTGCCAGATAGAAGCTGCCGCAGATGATGATCAGGTCGTCACGGCTGACCGCGCTGGCGGCGAGCTTGAGCGCGTCCTTGAACTTGCCCGCGGTCTGCACCATCTTGCCGGAGATCTCTTTGAATTGCTTCTGCAGGTCGTCGGGTTCCACCGCCCTTGGGTTGAGCTTGGCCCGTGTGAAAATGATCTTGTCGGCACCCAGCGAGATCTCCCTGAGCATGCCCGGGACGTCTTTGTCCTGGCCGCAGCCGAAGATCATGACCAGCGAGTCGTAGGTGATGTGCGCACCGAGCGAACGGATCAGGGCTTTGATCGAGTGGGCGTTGTGCGCACCGTCGAGGATGATCCGGGGCGTATCCCAGACCTGCTCCATCCGCCCGGCCAGCTCGGTCTCAGCGAGTCCGTTAATGACTTTCTCTTCGGGGAGATTAAACCCATGGGCACGCAACTTATCGAGCATCGCCAGCGCCAGGCCGCAGTTGTGGGCCTGGTGTTCGCCACGCAGCGGCACGGGCAGGTGCTCGAACCGGCTGGTCGGGGTCGTCAGGCAGACACGGGTGTGTGGGCCCAACTCCTTGTTGGCCTCGAAACGGTAGGAGAAGTCGATCTGGTCCCCGGTGGTCTCAAGCGGTGCACCGACCGCGTCGGCGCACGATTGCAGGACCTCTTTGACCTCGGGCTCCTGGATCACGCTCAGTGCGGGGACTTCTTTCTTGAAGATGCCCGCCTTTTCACGGGCGATCGTGGGCAGGTCCTCGCCGAGGATATTCATGTGGTCCAGGCTGATGTGCGTGATCCCGGTGACCAACGGCTCGATCACGGTCGTGCAGTCAAGCCGACCACCCAGCCCGGTCTCCAGGATCGCGATGTCCACCGCCTGGTCGGCGAAGTAGCGCATCGCCGTGGCGGTCATGATCTCGAAGAACGTCGGGGGCGTCGCACCGACCACAGATTCTTTCGCGGCGATCAGCTTGAAGATCTCCGTCACATCCTGGTAGCTGGCCATTATCCCGTCGATCGTGATCCGCTCGCGCAGGTCGATCAGGTGCGGGCTGGTGTAGACCCCGACGGTGTACCCGCAGGACTTGAGCATGCTCGCCAGCATCGCGCAGGTCGAGCCCTTGCCCTTGGTCCCGGCGACCTGCACAGCCTTGAGTTGCTGATGGGGGTTACCAAGCACGTCCAGCAGCTTCCGCATCCGGCTGAGGTTGAACGTCCGCTCGTCGTAGCGGACCATCCGCATCCGTTCGTGATCGACGTGCTCATAGAGCCACCTCTGCGCAGAGGTGTAGTTGGTGATCTTGACGCTCGAAGCAGACGTTGCGGCAGACTTGGCGGACGACTTCGGCGTCGTTTTGCTCTTAGCCTTTGTATTGCCGGCAGTTGTCTTTTTCGAACCCCTGGAGTTCTTCGCGTTGCTACGCGTTGAGGTAGGCATAACGGCCTAGTCTAACAGAAAGGACCCCTAAGGTCAACCGTGCGAATGTAACTGCAGCTCTAGCAATGAGTTGCCGAAATCAAAGGATGCGAAGGCAGGCGATATTATTATATAATAATAGCGGTTTGTGGAATCAGCCCGGCTCGATCCGCTCCTGGTCGCTCATATACGGCCTAAGTGCGGTTGGGACGGTCACGCTGCCGTCCGCGTTCTGGTACATCTCCAGGATCGGCACCAGGATGCGGGGGCTCGCCGCGACGGTGTTGTTCAGGCTGTGACAGAACACCGGTTTCTTCGTGTCAGGATCGCGGTAGCGCAGGTTCAACCGTCGGCACTGGTAGTCGTACAGCCGGCTGGCGGAGTGGGTCTCGCCGTACTCACCGCCGCGGTTCCCTTCGCCGTCGTCGGCGCCCCGCCCAGGCATCCAGGCCTCGACGTCGATCATGTCCGCGTTCTTGGTCCCCAGGTCGCCCGTGCAGCACTGCAGCAGGCGGTAGGGCAGCTCCAGCCGTTGCAACAACGCCTCGACGAACCCGATCATCTTCTTGTGCCAGTCGCGTGAGGTCTGTTCGTCGGCGGCACAGATCACGACCTGCTCGACCTTATCGAACTGGTGTACCCGGTAGAGCCCGGCGGTGTCCTTCCCGGCGGCCCCGGCCTCTCGCCTGAAACAGGTGCTGACCGTTGTGTAGCAAAGAGGCAGACGTTGAGCCTCCAGGATCTCGCCCTGGTGGTAGCCCATCAGCCCGACCTCGCCGGTCCCTGTCAGATACAGGTCGTACCCGCCGCCGCGGTCTGTTTCCTTTATTTCGTAAGCCTGCTCCTTGCCATCGGGGAAGAAGCCCGTCCCGACCATGCACTCGTCGCGCACCAGGACCGGCACACTCAGTGGCGTGAACCCGTTCTCCTGGGTCATGAAGTCGAAGGCGAATCGCAGCACCGCCTGGTGTAGCCGCATCCCATCGCCTGTGAGGACGTAGCTTCGGCTTCCCGCGATCTTCACGCCGCGCTCGAAGTCGAATAGACCAAGGGTCTGGCCCAGTTCGATGTGTGTTTTGGGTGCAAAGCCTTTGTTCTCGGTGAACGGCTTAGCGGGGTCGAACCAGTCGGGGTTCCATGTGTTCAGTTGCACGTTGTCGTCGGCGCTCTTGCCGACCGGCACGTCCGGGTCCGCCGGCTGGGGGATGCGGAGCCAGAGCTTGTCGCGATCGGACTCCAGGGCTGTGACCTGCTGGGCGAGTTTGGATTCTTCTTCTTTTAACGCGTCGGGCTTGGCCTTGAGGCTTTGCATTTCTTGCTGGAGTCCGGCACGTTCGTTGTCCGCCGCCTTTTTGAGTCGGCCGGCGAGTTGGCCTATCTGCTTGCCGATCTGATTCTTCTCGGCGGTCAGTTGCTCCCGCCGGGTCATCAGCGGGCGCAGCTGGGCATCCACCGCCAGTAGTTGGTCCGCCAGATCGGATGGGTAGCCCTTGTTCGCCAGGCCGGTGCGGTACTTGTCGGGGTTGGCTCGCAGGTCTTTAAGGTCGATCATGGCGTGTCGCAGGGCTTGTTATCGGTCGTGTCAGGCCGGGCCACTTAGCACGGGCGGGGCTCATGGTAATCCAGCGGCGCGGGATGTCGAACCCGGGGCCATACTGTGGGCGTGCCCGCGGCGAACTTTGGGGCCGACTGTGCGTCAAATACAGTGCGGGGTCGGTGGCTATCGTGCGGATCTGTTTCGGCGTTTTTGTGGGCCGGTGTGCCTGGGAGTACGGGATTCAGGGCCTTGCTGCCGATAGCATAGTTTGATCGCGATGTTCAGATACCGCTGAATATGGGCTTCGTCTGCCGTTTGGGTGCCTAAGATTATCGGCGATACATCCGCGTCGGCACCGGATACAATCCTCTTATTCCTGCTTTTTTCGATCGGGTACATCATGCGGAAATTAGAAACACACAACCAGTCGCCTGAACCTGGGCGGCGCGTCCGTCGGCCATCGATACGTCCGCTGTCTGCGGTGTTGTTAGGCGTGCTGATGATTTGGGCTGTGGTTCCGACCGGGTCGCTGGCGCAGCAGGCCGCCTCATCGCCGATCACCGAGGCGTGGAGCCGGCTGACGTCTGACGGGTTGGGGTTGGCCGAGCGTGCCGCCGCGGCGAGCGAGTTGCTTGAGATGCGTGACGATGAAGCGACCGGTGCGCTGTCGCTGGCGCTGACGACCCAGAAGAGCCGAGTGAGCTGGCGAGCGGTGATCCAGGCCGTTGCGATGTTCCCGGATGACCCACCCAAGCAGTTGGCGCAGCCGTTGATCGGCCTGCTTGGCCAGGTTGATGCGGGCCTGGCGCAAGACCTCGCGGCGGCGCTGGGGCGGTTCGACCAATCCGAGGTCATCAAGCAACTCAGCAAGATCGCCCGGGATCGTAACGAGCCGATCGCTCGGCGGTGCGGCGCGGTCCTGACGCTGGGCCACGACCGCACGACCCAGACCGCCGGGCTGTTGATGGAACTCACCGACGCCGGCCAGCCCGAGCAGGTGCAGCAGTCGTCGTTCAAGGCGCTGGGCACACTCAGTGCGTTAGACCATTACGACGCGGACCGTCAGGCGTGGGAGTCCTGGTGGGCGAAGAACAAAGGCCTCT
>JAJDCT010000249.1 GCA_029260695.1 Phycisphaeraceae bacterium | reverse complement strand
GCAAAGGCACCTCACAAACTCGACAAGGTGCAGACCGACCCGGTGCATCGACTGGCGATGTTGCGGCTGGCGCTGGACAAGATCGGAGGTGCGGCCGTGCTGACCGATGAGCTTGACCGGGCGGCAGACGGGGCGCCGAGTTACACGGTTGACACCTTGCAGGCTCTGCGTGACAGGATGGTGGACTGCACCCGGTTGCGTCTGCTGATCGGGGCGGATCAGGTGCGGATCTTCGATCAGTGGCGAGAGCCTAAGCGTGTGATCGAGTTGGCCGAGCCGTTGGTGATGGTTCGGCCGCCGGATAAACGTGAGTCGTTGTTGGCTTCGTTAGATAGTGACGAGGCGCGGGCCCAGTGGTCCCCGAGGCTCGTGGATGTGCCGGCGATGGATCTCAGCTCAACCGACATCCGCGGGCGGGTGGCGCGGGGTGAATCCATTGCGGGGATGGTCCATCCTGATGTTGAACGATACATCCTAGAAAACGGTTTG
Organism: Phycisphaeraceae bacterium; assembly: GCA_029260695.1. GTDB lineage: Bacteria > Planctomycetota > Phycisphaerae > Phycisphaerales > Phycisphaeraceae > JAJRRS01. The sequence goes on along the minus strand of JAJDCT010000249.1, from coordinate 3,300 downwards.
TATAGAGCGGATACGATCACATCCCGCTAAGCCGCATGCGGCATTAGTCACGGGAAGATCCCGCGTATCTGGTAGACCTTACCGATGTATTCGAGTGCGGCGCAGTAGGTGGCGGTGCGCATGTCGCAGCCGTAGCGGTGTGCCGCGAGTTTGACCCGGCCGGCGGCGGCGGTCATGTGCTCGCGGAGCCGGCGATCGATAGACTCGGCGTCCCACGTCTCGGCCTGACGGTTCTGTTTCCATTCCATGTAGCTGACGGTCACGCCGCCGCAGTTGCAGAGGACCGCGGGGAGCACGTCGATTCCGCGTTCGGCCAGGATAAGCTGCCCCTGGGGCGTGGTCGGGGCGTTGGCACCTTCGACGACCGCTTTGCAGTTGAGAATCTTGGCGTGCTCGACATCGATCATCTGCTCGAGTGCGGCGGGGATGAACAGATCGACCTGTGTCTCGTAGAACTGCTGATCGGTGATCGGCTCGGAATCGGGGAACCCGGCGACGCCGCCTGTGAAGACGACGTGTTGTGCCAGGGCGAGGGCGTCCATGCCGGCTTCGTTATAGATCGCGCCGGTGTGGTCCATCACGGCCTTGAGTTTAGCGCCGCGGTCCTCCATGAGGCGGGCGGTCCAGGACCCGACGTTGCCGTAACCGATCAGGCTGAACGTGGTTTGGTCGAAGCGCAAGCCCATCTCGGGGAGTAGCTCGTCGAGTACGAAGACTAGCCCCTGCCCGGTGGCTTTGTCCCGGCCGTAAGACCCGCCAAATTCCAGTGGCTTGCCGGTGACGACGGCCTGCCCGAGCCAGCGCTGGGTGCCCGGCACAAAGTTGATGTAGGTGTCCGCCATCCATGCCATGATCTGGGCGTTGGTCCCGACGTCGGGCGCGGGGATGTCGTGGTCCGGGCCGATGTTGTCGCCGACCGCGCTGGTGAACCGGCGGGTTAGCCGCATCAGCTCGTCCTGCGAGACCGCTCGGGGATCAACCTGCACGCCACCCTTGGCCCCACCGAGGGGCAGGCGCACCAGCGCGGCCTTCATCGTCATCAGCACCGACAGGGCTTTGACATGGTCAAGACTCACGTCCTGGTGGAAGCGTATCCCGCCTTTGTAGGGGCCCAGGATGTTGTTGTGCTGGACACGGTAACCCTTGAACAGTTTGTACGAGCCGTCATCCATCTGGACCGGGAAGTGGACGATCAATTCGTTCTTGGGCTGTGCCATGATCAGTCGCAGATGCCGAGGCTGATCGAGTATCTCCGCGGAGTTCAGGACCAGGCCGATGACCTGTTGGTAGAGGTCCGAGGGGTCGTATCGGAAGCCCAGTTCGGCCTGGACGGATTCGTTGGCAAATGCGGTCATAGCGAGGTCTCTATTGATGTGATGGACTGAACATATTGCTGGGCGGTCGATCCGCGTGTCCCTGCGCCGTGGCGCGGGCGACCGGCTATCATGCGTGGATGATTGTTTACTGCTGCCATGACCTGATTTTCGCCACGAAGATCCACTCGACGGCCCAGGCGCTTGGGTTGGTGTGTCGGCCGGCCCGGGATGAGGCGGCACTGCGCAATCGGCTGAATCGGGTCGACGATGGCAAGGCCAACGACGAGGTTCAGGCCGTGCTGGTGGACATGACCATCGGTGAAGCGGCGGTGGGATTGATCGCTGCGACCAAGGGACACGACCCGGAGCTGACGGTCGTGGCGTTCGCGCCGCACGTCGAGGTGCAACGGCTCGAAGACGCCCGGCAGCGCGGGGCGGACAAAGTCATGCCGCGTGGTGCCTTTTCCGCTCAACTGCCCGACCTCCTTTGCGAACTCTCGCGACGGCCGAAACCCTCCACCGAAACCCCCGAAGGATCTGGGGGCGACTGACACCTCTGGGCGTCTTACCCAGGTAGTTATGCGGGCAGGTCCACGATCCTGATGGTCACGGGCGGCCCCTCGATTACATCCATCGACTCAATCCGCCTTACAGCTTCAAGCAAGTCGCCCCGACGGGCTTGATGTGTGACGATGACAACTGGGACGTAGCTGCCGGCATTGGTCTCGTGCTGCAGGACGGCCGAGAGGCTGATGCCCGCATCACCCAGCGCCGCGGTCGCTTTGGCGATCACGCCGGGCTTGTCCATCGCGTTGATACGCAGGTAGTACCGGCTAAGCAGGCTATCAGGATCGGCGAGCATGGCCGGTTCGTGCAGGTCCGGGGTGAGGCGCATGGCCTGGAACGCCTTGGGGTACCAGCCGGCAGCGATGTTCATCACGTCGGCCACCACCGCGCTGGCGGTCGGCATCTGGCCCGCGCCGGCACCGTAGTAAAGCGTGTGCCCCACCGCGTGCCCGTAGACCGACAGGGCGTTGAACGCCCCACCGACCTGGGCCAACAACTCGCTCTTGTGGATGAAGCACGGCTCGACACCGACACCGATCGAATCACCGTCCGGCTGCCGTTCCGCGATCGCCAGGAGCTTGATGTCGTAACCCAACTCGGCCCCGAAGCGCAGGTCGTTTAAGTCGAGCTGATCGACCCCACGGGCGGGGACCTGGCCATCGGTGATCTTCACACCAAAAGCGAGTGACGCCAGGATCGCGATCTTGTGGGCGGTGTCTCCGCCGGTGACATCAAGCGTCGGGTCGGCCTCGGCGTAGCCCAACTCCTGTGCATCGGCCAGGGCCTTGCTGTAGGTCTTCCCCTTGCCGGTCATCTCGGTGAGGATGTAGTTGCAGGTGCCGTTGAGGATGCCGTAGAGCGCATCGATCCGGTTGGCCATCAGCCCGAAGGTCAGGGCCGTGACGCAGGGGATCCCCCCGCCGCAGGACGCCTCGAACGCGATGCTTGCATCGTGCTTACGTGCCAGGGCGAACAACTCCGGGCCCTGCTCGGCGAGCAGGGCCTTGTTGGCGGTAACGACGTGCTGGCCGGCCTTGAGCGCGCGCTGGACGAACGTGCTGGCCGCGCCGGTCCCACCCGCCAACTCGATCACGACCTGCATGCCCGGGGTGTCGAAGAACGAATCGACATCATCGGTGACGATGTCCGCATCGGCGAGGCCGGACTGGATGACGCGGTCCTTTTCCTTATCGAGAAGCCGGCACAGCACGATCGGTCGGCCGACCCTTTGGGCGTAGACCTCGGCCTGCTCGCGCAGCAGCTTCGCGACGCCGCCGCCGACCGTCCCGCACCCGATCAAACCCACACCGATTGCTGATTCTGCCACGCCTGTCACTCCTGACACGATATCTAATTAGTGGTCACGATCCTGCAAGATAGCAGTGTCGCCGCCGGGGAGCCACCCTCCCTGTCCGCG
>JAJDCT010000248.1 GCA_029260695.1 Phycisphaeraceae bacterium | reverse complement strand
CATCATATTGGTCAGCGACTTCTTCGATAAGGGCGATATGGCCGAGGCGCTTCGATACCTCGGCGGCGATAAGCACGACGTCTACGCGATACAGCTGCTCGCCCCCCAGGAAGTCGACCCGGCGAAGGGCAACATCCTAGGCGACCTGCGCCTCCGAGACATAGAGGACGGCGACATCGCCGAAGTCTCCGTCAGCCCCGCACTGCTGCGCCGATACAAGGCCAACCTCCAGGCCTACTGCTACCACGTCCGCGAACAGTGCCTCAAGCGTGGCGTCGCCTACATGATCAGCGAAACCGACGTACCGTTCGAGACGCTGGTGTTGAAGTATCTGAGGCAGCGAGGGCTGTTGGGGTAGGAGTTTGGAACAGTGATGAACGCTGATAAACGCTGATTAAGAAGGACCGGGGCATGGTAGTGAATAATGACGAGTGTACTGAGAGAATTATAGCCTGTGCCTATGAGGTCAGTAATACATTGGGATGCGGTTTCCTGGAAAAGGTCTATGAGAATGCCCTTGCCCATGAGTTAAGAAAGTGTGGCTTTGCCGTCAAACAGCAGGTGGCAATCCATGTGAAGTACGATGGCGTTGTGGTTGGCGATTATGTTGCCGACCTGCTCGTTTCGGATTCGGTTATCGTGGAAATGAAGGCCGTCGCCGATTTGAATGCAGTCCACGCAGCGCAAACACTGAATTACCTCAAGGCGACCGGCCTGAATGTGGCGCTACTATTCAACTTTGGCAAACCCAAAATCGAGGTCCGACGTTTTGTTAATCAATTCTGACCTCTTATCAGCGTTTATCAGCGTTCATCACTGTTTCATTGATTAGATCTAACCATGGGCTTCCTCTCACCTATCACCGCTCTGATCGCCGCCGGGATCACCATCCCGCTATTGGTATCGCTTTACTTTCTTAAGCTGCGGCGTCGGCAGGTGATGATTTCTTCGACGCTGTTGTGGAAGAAGGCGATCCAGGACATGCAGGTGAACTCGCCGTTCCAGCGGCTGCGCAAGAGCCTGCTTCTGTTGCTGCAGTTGTTGATATTGGGTGCTTTGTTGTTTGCGATGGCCCGGCCGACGCTGGAAACGATCGCCAGCCCCGGCCAGCGGGTGGTGATCGTGATCGACCACTCCGGCTCGATGAACACGACCGATGTCTCGCCAACGAGGCTGGACGAAGCAAAGAAGGCGGCGCTGGAACTGATCGACAACCTCGACGTCGGCGGAGCCCCGGCCGGTGGGGGTGGGGGCGCAGCCGGTGACAGCGCGGGGGGTGGGGCGATGGTGGTGAGTTTTGCCCAGAACGCTCGTGTGAGTCAGAGTTTTACCAACGACCCGGCGCAATTGCGTGACGCGGTGCGTGGGATCATGCCGACGGATCAGTTGAGTTCGCTCGGGCCGGCGTTGAGTCTGATCGAGCCGTACGCGAACAGCAGTTCGGCGGATGAATCCGCCGGGTTGGTGGTGTACATCATCAGCGACGGGCGTGTGCTTGATGCAGGCCAGCCGATGTCGTTGGCCGGTGCGGAGCTGCGTTACATCCCGATCGGTGGCGGCCCCGGTGGTATGGCGGGTGCAGCCGACCCTGACAACCTCGGGATCGTTTCGTTCAGCGCCCGCCGTGACTACGACAAGCCCGAAATCGTGCAGGTCTTCGCCCGGGCCGCCAACTACGGCACAAAGCAAATAAAGACCAACCTGACACTGACCTTGGACGGCCAGGTCACGCGCGTCCAACCAATCACACTACAGCCGGCCCCACCACGCAAAGACTCAGATTCTTCACCTACCAATGCCGGCAACGAGACATCCGTACAGTTCGATTTCGTCTTGCCCGGTTCCGCTTTGGTGGTTCTTTCGCACGACTACGACGACCAACTCACCAGCGACGATGTGGTGCGGTTGACGCTTGCACCTGCGCGGCGGCTGCGCGTACTGCTGGTCACACGGGGCAATGATTTTCTCGTCAAAGGCATCCAGAGCGTCGGCGTCCGCCAACTGGCGTTCATGACACCAGAGAAATTCGAGGACCAGGACCCTGTCTCACTGAAACGCGGAGGCTGGGAGGCGTCCGGTGCGTCCGGGTTGGCCGGCGAAGGCTTCGACGTGATCGTCTTCGACGGGTACAGCCCCAAGACGACGCCGAAAGTTGACAGCCTGTACTTAGCCTCGGCCCCACCGATCGAGGGGATCCAGCGTGTCCCATCTAGCGAAGACGAGCCCGCGTCACAACGGGTCTTGACCTGGGAGCGGGATCACCCGTTGCTGCGCTACGTTGCGCTGGACGACGTGATCCTTTCGGAGCCCGGCCGGCTGGTTGTGTCACCGCAGGCGACGGTCCTGGCGACCGGGCAGTCCGGCCCGATCATGGCGGAACTCGTGCAGGACGGCGTCCGGCATGTGGTTGCTTCCTTCGATGTGTTGCAAAGCAATTGGCCGATCAAGATCAGTTTTCCGGTGTTCCTGGGCAACACGGTGCAGACGCTTGGGTTAGGTGGGCTGGCTGATGACGCCGGGATCGCTTACCGCACAGGTGAAGTGGCTTTGGTCCCCAACGACACGGGTAACTCTTTGACGTACACCGGCCCGGTCACGCTGAATGTACGTCGCACGCAGGGTGCAGCCGTCCTGCCCACATTCACCCGTGTGGGTCTCTACCGCACCGACGGCGTTGAGCCACCCTTCAACCGCCTCGGCGTCAACCTCCTGGCACCCGACGAAAGCGACATCCGCACCGCCGACGTCTTGAACGTCAGCACCGTCGCCGGCGACACCCTGGCGAAGACCTCCGCGATCCGGCGGGAGGTCTGGCGCTGGTTCATTTGGGGCGCGCTGGCGGTGATGTTGGTCGAATGGCTGGTCTACACCCGGCGGATGCATCTCTAGAAGTAACAACCGGATTCCAATAGATCCCCCAAAAATACCTCGCGCAACAATTAAGCCCACGTTCATCGAGCGTGGGTTTCGATAGTATTGGGAAGTGATAGGGTGGCCGGGGTGGCTACGACCCGCAGGGGTTTTTCTTGAATTCGCCAACGAGGTCTAGCTGGACCTTGTTGACCTTGAACCCGATACGGTCTTCTAGCTCGTCGATCAAGTCTTGCGGGAGGTGTTGTAAGATCCGCTCGCCAAGGTCGTGCGGCGCGTCGACGATGTGGCCGGTCTTACGGCAACGCAGGTGCAGGTGGTCATCTCCCCCGGTGTCGTAGCGTGTCGACCCATTGCCTCCGCAGCCGGCGATTTTGTAAGCGAGTCCGGCACAGCAAAAAGCTTCGAGCGTGTTGTACACCGTCGCCAGGCTCATGCCGTCGTCCAGCTTCTTGACCATCTGGAACAACTCGTCCGCGGTGGGGTGGCAACGGCTGCTTGAGAGCGCGTTGTAGATCGCCCGCCTTTGGCGAGTGCAGCGTAGGCCGTGGCCGCAGAATGTTTGCTGTAACTCATCCGACATGGTCTTGACCCGCTTAGCTGGTTGGCTCTG
>JAJDCT010000247.1 GCA_029260695.1 Phycisphaeraceae bacterium | reverse complement strand
CCGCGGTTGTGGATCAGGCCCCCGGAACTGCCGAACTCCTCGTCATGGAACAGGCCCTGGTGTCCGACCTCGCAGAGCGGCGAGGTTGTGGGGTTGGGCGACGCGAAGTTCATCTTCAACCCGCGGGCGCTCTGCAGCGTGGAGTACGTCACCGAAGGGTCGTTGGTTGGCGTGGATTGGTTCCAGAAGCTGAGTATCGCGCTCTGGTCGCTGATCCCGACGAATCCGTCGCCGTCGATGTCGGCGACCTGGGCGGCCACTGTGCTCTGATTCCAATGCCCCAATACAACATTGAGGTCTTCGATGCCGATGATCGCGTCCGCGGAGATGTCGGGGAGCAGGTCGCCGTGGGAGTAGACGGTGCGTTGGCCGTAGGGGGTGTACTCGTAGCGTTCGGCGAGCCTGCCGGATTCGGTGACGATGCCGAGGTTGTTGTAGTTCGCGTCCTGGAGGGCGTAGAGGAAGCGGTCCGCGTTGTTTTCGAAGATCCCGTGGAATTGGTGCTTGGTGTCCTTGTTGTTGGGGTCGAGGTTCAGGGCGATCTGGCAGAGCTCGTCGATGTATTGCAGGCCCCAGACGTACTGCTTGAGCATCTGATCACTGCCGTTGTCGGTCTGGATGACGGACTGGCCGTCGTAATAGTAGTGCGTCGTGCCGTCGAGGTCGGCGGAGTTGGTGATGGCCTTGACGGTGCGGCGGCCCAGTGCGTCGTATTCCATCGAACCGACGGTGGAACCGGTCAGAATCGCGCCGGTCCCGCCCCCGGAGGGGCTGGGGTAGGCCTTGGTGATCTTGACTAACCGGTTCCATGCGTCGTAGGTATATTGATAGACCCCGTCGTAGGTGAGGTTGCCGGCGGCGTCGTACTCGGGGCTGTCTGTCGCGGTGTTGGCGAGTGTGTCGTAGGCGAAGTCCTCATTGTGCTCGGTTGTTTCGTAATCTGCGGGGTTGTTTTGGCAGTGGGCTTGGGGTCGATCATTGATCTCCGTAGGCAATCCGCTCTCAAACGGATTCATGAAGGACAACAGGGGCCTCCGGCTTGACCTTGCCGGTTGTGGCGTCGATACTTGGGGCTCGGAATGGATGGTTTTGGGCCCCCTGCCCCCCCGGTATCGCAGGCGCCCCCTGGAGTTCCCGGGAGCCTATGTGGCGTACAGAGGGTGTCAGGGCCCTGGATTTGAATCGGCTGGGTGGGTGACCGGCCCCGGATACCCCCGGCCCCCGAAACCCCGGAAGCCCAGATACCAAAAGCTCGCTACCTGTTCACGGAGTTACCCGCGTATGAAAATGACCACGACAGTTCGATCGCTACTGGTCCTGGTGTTGCTGATGGCTGTGGGCTGTGGCGGTTGGTCGCGCAGGCCAAGCCGGTCCGGGCTGCTGATTGAGCCCGCTGATGCGGCCCGGTTGGGCTATGTCATCAATTGGTCCACTAATCTGAACGTGCCCAAGCGTCACGAGTTGACCTCGGTGACGCTGCTGGGTGATGTTCTTTTCACGGTCGAGTCGCCGGGGAACCTGGTGTCCGCCATCTCTGTGCGTGACGGGAAGGTGATGTGGCGTCGTGTGATCGGTCAGCCGACGGAGCATGTGTATACGCCTGTCCGTGATGAAGAGCGGGTCTACTTCAATAACGATACGACTATTTTCACGGTCGGGATCGCAAACGGTGATATGATCGCGACGGCGGACCTGGATCAGGTGGTCGAGACTGGGCCGGCACTGATCGGCCGATATGCGATCTTCGGCGGGGTCGAAGGCACGGCTTTCGCTCATGATCTGGATGCGGGGTATGCCAAGTGGTCGTACCAGATGACCAGTGGCATCGTCGTGTCCCCGGCCGAGTCCCAGCAGAACGTTTTTGTCGCAGACAGCAGGGGCATCTACGCGGCGCTGCGGGCAGAGGACGGGGAGCTGATCTTCCGGGGCCGGACGTTTGGCCCGGTGACGGCACAGCCGAAGTCCTCGCGGTCGGGCATCTATGTTCCGTCCCAGGACCAGTCGCTGTACGCACTGAACCGCGTGACGGGGCGAGATCTCTGGGTGTACAGAACGGCGTCGCCCTTGAACCAGGCCCCGGCTACACACGGGCAGGCGGTGTATCTGCCGTTATCAGGTTCGGGGTTGGTCGCGCTGAATGCCGCCGACGGCAAGCCGCGCTGGACGAGCGAGCTGCAGGCCCAGGCGGTGCATGCAAGCGATAGCCAAGTGCTGCTGCTGTACCCCGGCGGGCTTAGGTGGGTGGATGACAAGACCGGCCGTGTGGTTGAGGATGCCCAGACCATGCCGCTGCAGGCGGTCGAGCCTCTGCAGGATGGCGGGCTGCTGATCGTATCACCCGGTGGAAGGGTCCACAGGCTGAACGTCAAACGCTGACCTAACCCACACAGGCCAAACCGCACACCACACGACTTCATTACACTTATTAAATATGTCAAACCTCGTTCAAATTAAAACGGCTCTGATTTCCGTCAGTGACAAGACCGATCTGGTTCCCTTCGCCCGCAAGCTCGTGGGCTACGGGGTGACGATCATCTCGACCGGCGGGACCGCGCGGACGCTCAGCGAAGCCGACATCGATGTCACGCCGATTGACCAGGTCACCGGGTTCCCCGAGATGATGGACGGGCGGGTCAAGACGCTGCACCCCAAGGTCCACGGCGGGCTGCTGGCGCTGCGTGAAAAGCCCGACCACGCCAAGGCGATGAGTGACCACGGCATCACCGCGATCGACATGGTCTGCGTCAATCTCTACCCCTTCGTAAAAACTGTCGCGCAGCCGGACGTCACCGATGACGAGGCGATCGAACAGATCGACATCGGCGGGCCCTCCATGATCCGCAGCGCCGCCAAGAACCACCGCTACGTCACCTGCGTCACCGACCCCAAGCAGTACGACCAGGTCGGCAACGACATCGACACGAACAAGGGCAGCACCAGCTTCACGCTACGCCGGAGCCTGGCGACTGCGGCCTTCCTGCGGACCAGCATCTACGACCAGGCGATCAACGCCTGGCTGGCGAACCGGTAAATCGCGCCTACGCCTCACCGCACCGGCCAGCTTAACGCGCGCGTATAACACCTAGCCCAGCACGCATGCCCTGCGACACACGCCACAACCTCCTGTGCCCCCCCACCGCCCTCGCCCGCTGCGCACCGTGCACATCTGACTGTTAATCCGGGCAAGCTCGCGGAGATACGGCCCTTTTGTGTCCCGAAGGCCTTTCCCGACTCGGATCCTGTGTCCATCGAAATATCGAGCAAGAAAAGTCTGGATTCATGGGAGAAAGGGTGTTATTGTGGAGCTTGGCTGGCACGGTGTTCGTCAACTTTTTTACATCGGATGGGAGAGACGCAATTGTTATTATCTAGAACCAGAATCGCAAAGAAGGTGCTTAAGGGATTGTTGATAGTCTTCCTTGGCGTAGGTGGCGCGGTTGAATGCAGAGGGAATGAATTATTCGGGTCGGTTGACCCCGCTGACCAACTTGTCACGATCGACCGCTTCGTGGGCGGGGGTGCCGTGGTCGGTCCGCTGGGGATCGCCAGTATCCGAGGCCTCGCTTACGACGCCAACACAGACACGATGTATGGGACGCAGACCACCGGCACCGGCCAACTTGTCTCGGTCAACCGTTCAACGGGCGCTGCTACTTCGATCGGATCATTAGGATTGAACAGCGTCCGCGGATTGGCTTTCGATCCCAATACCAATACGCTGTTCGGGACCCAATCCGGCAATCTCCTCACGATCAATACATCCACGGGGGCGACAGCGGTGGTCGGTACGCACGGGTTCGCCGTGATCGCGGGCCTCGCTTTCGACCCCAATACCAATACGCTGTATGGATCGGCGTTTAGCGTCGGCGATCCCATATTTCAGACGGTCACGATCAACACATCCACGGGCGTGGCCGCCACGATCGGGCCGTCGGGATTCCAGAGTGTCGAGGGGCTTGCTTTCGACCCTGCCACCAATACGCTGTACGGGACGAATACGTTCCCCTCGAATGTTTTGCTGGCCATCAACACGTCCACCGGGGCGGCTTCCATCGTGGGTCCGTCGGGATTCGCGGGCGTCGAGGGGCTTGCCTTTGTACCCGAACCGTCTACCTTTGCCTTAGCCGCCGTTGGGCTGCTGGGCATTGCCCGGCGGAAGAAGGCGTGTTAATGGAAGAAGTCGTGCCGCGGCCGGTCGATGTGGCGCAACCAGGCTAATGTACATCTGACTTCTATGGCGATTACGTCATAGTGATACATCGCTTGCCTATCTTGCGTCCATGATGTTGTGGCTATGCCGGCTTACACAAATGACACTTTCATATTGCGCGTGTGTCCCTAAGCCCTTGGCTTTTTGGGGGGGGGATGCTTCACACACACGTTTGCCTGAACACCCGGCAAGGTCTGGGCTGAGGATGATGAAGGTTCAAGGTGTGCCCCGTACTACTTCAGGATCGAAGCGACCTGCCGATTGAACTCGGCGGCGGCTTGCCCGACCGCGAGACGCCAGTCTTTATCGGGGGCTTGTTCGTGTGCGAAGATGACGGATCGGCTTGCGGTGATGATCGCGCCGGTGCCGTCGGGTTTGAAGCAGGCCTTGACGTCCTCAGGCCCGCCGCCCTGTGCGCCGAAGCCGGGGACCAGGAAAAGTTGTTGCGGCATCAGGTCACGTAAAACGGCGGCGTCTTGTGGCTTGGTTGCGCCGACCACCGCGCCAAGCAGGCTGTAGCCGGACTCACCGATGTACCCGGGCTTGGATGCACCGAGGTCCGCGACAATCTGAGCAACCGCCTGACTGACCGTGCGTCCGTCGGCCAATGCCAATCCCTGTAACGCATCTCCGCCGGTGTTGCTGGTGCGGACCAGTGCGAACAGACCTGCACCGGCTGGCTGTGCGGCATCGGCGAAGGGTTCCAGGCCGTCGGCCCCGAGGTAGGCGTTGACGGTCAGTGCGTCCGCTGCTTGATCACCGGCCAGCATCCCCGCCGCGTAGTGGGCCGAGCTGAGCCCGATGTCGCCACGCTTACCGTCGGCGATCACGATCAGACCCAATGACTTCGCGAAAGACACCACACGTTCGTAAACGGCGTAGCCCTCGGCCCCGTACCGCTCGAAGCAGGCGAGCTGCGGCTTCACCGCGGGGGTGTGCTCGACGACCGCTTCCAGCACACCGATACACCACTGCTCGATCTGCTCGGTCGGTGTGCCACTCAATCCGGCGGGCAGGCGCTCCAAGACCGGGTCCAACCCGACGCACACCGGGGCTCCCTTGTCGGCTGAAGCTTTTAAAAATCGATCAGCAAAGTGCTCGATGGCAGGGCTCCTGGTGAGGCTTGAACGATAGTTCGACGGATTGTAATCAATCGGCATGATGTTTCCGACCACGGCCGGGTCACCCGATCACACCTGCCCACGGCCCAACTGCGGGCGGAGCATCCAAAGGAACGCCGGGCCCCCAACGATCGCTGTGAATATCCCGATCGGCATCAAACCGATCCCAAGCCCAAGGTGCAGCACAGCGCTAGCTGTGTCGGCAGTGATCACCAACGAAGCCCCCAGCAACGCGGACCCGATCAGCAAGGGCCCGTGACTGGGCCCAAGCACCAGCCTTGCGATGTGCGGGCAGATAAGCCCGACGAACGCGATCGGCCCGGCCAATACCACCGCGCCCGCGGCCAGCAGACTCGCGACCGCAAACAGCACCGCACGCAGCCTCGGCAGGTTCACCCCCAGGCTCACCGCCTCGGCATCAGACGTGGTGGCGACGTCCATCGCCCGTGAATGAACCAGCAACAATACAAACCCCAAGGCCGTCACGCC
>JAJDCT010000246.1 GCA_029260695.1 Phycisphaeraceae bacterium | reverse complement strand
GGTGAAAGTGAATTGGCAGTTCACGACCGACGATGCGAGGATCAAGCTCCACAAACTCTACCCGTCGATTGAGATGCAATGATGCACTAGAGCTTACTTCGCTAGCGGTGGTGGGCTGAGTGCAGGGGGATGGATTCTATTAACTGGTGTGTCGTACGGATTCTGCTTGATTCATGGGTGGCAGTCCTTCCCCCAGCCCCGGCTTTGCCGGGGGATTGCCATGATAATCGTGATCCGTATCAGGCGGTCAGGCGTTGCGGCGTCTGCGGTGCAGCAACCCCGCGGTGAATGTCAGCGCGATCGCGGCGGTTCCGGGCTCGGGGACAACCTGTGCGGAGGCGTTTGAGCTTGATGATGAGGCGGATGCCTGCTGTGCAAATTGTGGATCGGCTGAGGTGTTTAACGCGTCGGCCGGGTCAAGACCCGCGGTTGCTGGCTCAGCGGTCGCGGTTAGGAGTGTGTTCAGCGCGGCCAGGTCGAGGTCGCTGAGGAAGCTTGAGTCGGTGTTGTCGTCGATCGCGTGGATGCCGTGGATCAGGGCGAGGTTGCTGTCATCGATGGGCTTGTTAAAGACGTCGGTGTCGTCGAAGTCACGCAGAGGCAGCTCGCCGAAAGCGCCAGGCCCGAAGTTGAATGTGGGGAGTGCGGCGAAAGCATCGACGACATCCATGCCGTCGCCGAGCACTTGGCCGAAGACAGTGAACCCGCCGTTGTTGTCGTCGAGGCCTGCGGCGTTATCGCCGAGGTTGAAGAAGAACTGGCTTGTGGCGCTGTCGGGGTTTCCGCCGAGCTTGGCCATGGCGATGGTGCCGCGTGTGTTGGAGATGCCGGGTTCGTTAGGGATATCGCCACGGCTGGTAATCTTTCGGAAGTTGTTGGGGTCGGTCTCGCCGCTGCCGTCGTAGTTGAAGCCGCCGCCCTGGAGGACGAAAGGCGAGCCGTTTTGCAGCGTGGCCGAGCGGTGGAACATGGTGTCGTTGTAGTCGCAGCCGGTCGCGTAAGCCAGGAAGTTGGCGACGGTCTGCGGTGTCGCGGTGTCGAACAACTGCACGTCGATATCACCCAGCACGGTTTCGAAGCGGACGGTGGTGGCGTGGGCTGACACGGCGGTCAGCGTGAGGACACTTAGTACGGCAGAGGAACGCGCAACAAAACTTCGGCGATGCATGGACTACTCCTTCTTCCCGATTTCTTACAAAACACGGCGGGTGTAGACCCACCGATCACTTTAAACGATTGCTTTGGGGCGAATCGCCCAAGGCCTGATTTACGTTGTCATTCTACCCGCACGAGGGTTGGGTTCCGCCTGGTTCCCACCGGCGGGGCCTTTACTTATATCCGATTGGCCTTATGAAATCAATGATTTTTTGCAATTGTAGTGCGCGGGCCTAGGCGGTTGACTGCGGCGGGGGGGGGCTTTAAAAGGCGCGTGTATCTTAAATGTGTCGAAGCGGCCCAAGTCCAGCGTGTGTATTGCAGGTGATATGTAGTTGCCGGTTGTACGCAGCCGGGTGTGGCGCCGGGTCCATCGCACTTAACTCAACCCGAGTATGTATCAAGGTGCAATGCGCGAGTTCAAGGACGTGGGCCTGCTGGATATAGAGGGATGGATTGTGATGCACGACACGGTGCTTAGTCGTTGGGAGGGCTTCTTGTTTTGTAATCCAACAGGGCGCGGTACTTGGGTGCTTTGTCCAGCTCCTGGTCCTGGAAATCGAGTTGGCCCCAGGATCCCCACTTGTCGGGCTTCTCTACGAAGTTGAACGCGGTAAACAAGCTGCCGCCGGCGTCTTCCCATTCGCGCATGTTGGCGAGGTAGACCTGGTACATGCGTGGGTGGTCCTGGACGTCGATTAGTGCGCGTGCCCAGGGTGGGTTGCCACCGCTGGCGGTGTAGTGTTGTCCGCCTTCGTAGCCGATCAGAGGGATGGTCCGGTCGAGTCTGGCTGACCAGGCGCGGACGAGTTCGCCGTGGGCCTGGTAGTTTCGTCTTAGACTGCGGGACATTTCCTGCATAGACAGGTCGAGTATGTCACCGGCGGAGGTGGAGGCGTTGAGTTGTTTGCGCTGGCTGCTGGTGAGGCCGAAGTAGGTGGAGCATGAGATCGCGTCGAACCGTCCGTCGAGTGCTTCGGTGAGTTTTTCGGTGACCCAGGGGTTGTCCTTCTGCCCTGCGGCGACACGGATGACCCGGTCCGCGTCCTGAGCGAACACGTCACGCCAGAGCCCAAAGTCGCGGTTGGTTTCGTGGGCCCAGACCTGGCGGAAACCTTCGGATAACGATCCGCTGCCGGAGCGGTCTTTGACCCAGTTGTGCTGGGGGAACTGTGAGTTCCACACCTCGTTGGACCATTCGATATAGACGTTCAGGTCGGGGCGTAGGTGTTGTTTGACCTGAGCCGCGAAGCTATAGACGTAGCCGTCGTCTGCCTTGTGTGGCATGCAGAACCAGGGGTCGGCACCGAGTTCGTTGCACAGGTCGATCATGTGCTTCAAAGCGACGCCGCGGCTGGTGCCTTGTGTGTGGTAGTCGGGGCTAGGGCGGTCGGACCAATCTTCGATGTTCGATCCGTTAGTCCGGGACCAATCCATGAATCGGATGACTCGGAAGGGTTTGAGCCTTTCGATGAACAGTGGGTGGAACGACGATTCAGCGTCTTCAAAGCCTGGGAGCCAGACCTTGATGTTGCGGACGGGGTTGCCGGGGTTTGATTTGTCGATGCGCAGGTAGATGCCTTTGTCGGATGGGTTGACATCCAACTCGATCCTGCGGCCGTTTCGGTTGACGACCCGAGCGTCGTAGTCGAACTCGATGATGCCGTCGCCTTCGTAGGTGCAGACGTATTTCCCGGCGGGGTAGGCGCCTTGGTTGTCGATCATCATGATGGTGTGAGCGGCCTGCCCGTCGCGGAGGATCGGCCAACCATGGTCGTTAAGGCGCAGCGCTTCGCCGGAGTCCCAGGGTGTGGCGCCGCCGGAGCGGGTGGGCAGCCATTTCCGTGACTGTTTCATGGCGTCGACGAAGACCCATTCGCGGTTGTAGTAGTTGACGGGTGAGAGGTTGATGCCGAGGAACCCACGTGAGACAGCGGTCGGGAGGGGGTGGTCGTTGTCCGTGTTGGTGTCTGCGTGTGTGTCTGTGTCGGTGGCCGGTGTGGGTTCGGGGTCTGGTGCGAGTTGTACGAGCTCTTCGGGGGTGGACGGTTCGGGGCCAGGCTCTGCGATTTGGAAGGAGAGGGTTTGGCTGTCCGAAAGGTGCTCGCCGAAGTAGGCGGACACGGTCAGCGTGTAGGGCCCCGTGGGGAATTGGGTGACGTCCCATACCCGGCCGTCGCCGAGCATGACATAGGGGTTGTAGCGTTCGACGCTGTTGATTTCCTGATCGCCCTTAAGATCGAAGACGACGCGTGTCGGCGCTCCGCCATCGATCAATGCCTGGACCTGGACCGGGTCGGTGAGGACGGCCCCGTCTTCGATGCCGAGGATGCGCTGGATCTTGATGTCGGGGATGACGGTGAAGCGGACGATGCGGAAGTCCACGACTCGGTGGTTACGGATGAAGAATGCGTGGAGGGTGTAGTCGCCTGGCTTTACGTTGCTGGTGTCCCACCCTTGGCCGTCGAGCAGGGTGAAGGGCGCTTCACGGGCGGTGTTGATGAATCCGGACGGGCCATCGATCTGGTAACGCACGTCGTAGTCTGCGTCGTCGTCGAGCCCGGTGACATGGGTTTCGACTTGTATCAAGCCCGTGACCTGTTGGCTGTCTGTCGGCGAAGCAAGACGAGTAATCCTTGGACCCTCGGTCAGCTCAGCCAAGGCATGGGTCTGTGTGAAGGCCAGCAGACAAAGACACAGGACACCCAGGATTTGAGTCAGACCGCTTCTGCGGATTGTTGTCTGTGACATGTGCAAAAAAATCCTCTCCTTGCATCGGCACCACGGTTGGCCGAGCGCGGGGTCTTATCTGGTTGTGTAAAGCGGGTGTGCTTCGGGCTGGGGGGTACTGCGGGGGTGTTGCGTCGTTGTGTTGTCTCGCCGCTTGGCCATGGCCGGGTGTGGCGAGGTACGCCGCCCGGAACGGTCCGATAACTATAACAACACGGTGCCCGGATTGCACCCTAAATCCCCCAAATTAACGGCCGAAAGCTGAAACGCAGGATCGCCGGGCCGGGTTAATCGCCGTAAGTGGTAGGGTAGATATGGGCTAACGAGACGTGATTCAAGTGACCGTGAGAGGATTCGAACCTCTGACCTGCTGCTCCGGGCGTTGCTGTCGGACATACCCAAGGCTGATTGTGGATTAATTTCAGGGTTTTTGATCTCAGGTCAGGCGTTATTTGCAGCACGTACTGCGCACTTGATGGTCATGAGGTCATCGGTTCGATTCATCATCGCACAATTCGACTTGCCAACGCAACCGCGGCAGACGTGGACTTTCAACGCAGATCAATGTTTTTGTATGAGTTCCAGTGACTCAGCCGTGATCTCACAGTATCGGTAGTACCCGACTCGGCCTGTCGCAAGGCAAAGGTGATCTGGGCCTATGTGTAGCGCTTCTGCTTCATCGTCTGCACCTTTTGGGTTGCCTTACTTCATCCCAAAAGGTGCTTCCGATGTGATCAGGTTCCGGGGTCAAGGCCATTTAGACAGTCAGCCCTCTGCCCCAGATCTTGAAGTCGTAGGGGTTCTCGTTCGAGTCGTCGTTGGCGATGCTGAGGGTCGCTTCCTTGAGGCCTGCGGCGGTGGGTGTGAAACGCACCTTGAGGGTGGTGGACCCGCCGGCGGCTACGGTGGACGTGGGCTGTTGGACGACTTTGTAGTGGGCGCTGCCCGTGCCGGCGAGGGTGACGCCGGTGAGGTTCAATGCGGCGGTCCCCAGGTTCCGGATCACGAATGTGCGTGTCCGGCCGGCACCGACGTTGACGGCGCCGAAGGACGTGCCATCGGCCCCGCGCGGCTTGGTGTCACCGTCTACGATCACCAGGCTCTTGCCTGTGACCTCAATCTCGGGATTGGTGGCCGGTGGGGTGGCGGCCTTGCCCCTGCCCCAGATCTTGAAGTCGTAGGGGTTCTCGTTCGAGTCGTCGTTGGCGATGCTGAGGGTCGCTTCCTTGAGGCCTGCGGCGGTGGGTGTGAAACGCACCTTGAGGGTGGTGGACCCGCCGGCGGCTACGGTGGAC
>JAJDCT010000245.1 GCA_029260695.1 Phycisphaeraceae bacterium | reverse complement strand
GCGACGGGTGTGTTTACGCTGCGTCGGCAAGCGGCGGCGTGACCGAGCCTTGCTGAGGCCTTACGCCGCCGCCTAGCAATTCGATCATCGGGCCGAGTGCCTGTGGCCAGTTGTATCGGCGCTGGACACAGCGTCTTGCGGCGGCGGCGACTTGCTGACGGTAGTGATCGTCACGCATCAGCGCCAGGACGTAGCGAGCAAACTTTTTAGGCGACTCGCCGATCAGCAGGTGTCTGCCGGGCAGTGCGCGTATGCCGTTGGCGGCCTGTGGTGAGCAGACGACGGCGCGTTGGCAGGCCATGGCTTCGAGAACTTTGTTCTGCACGCCGCGTGCGACTTGCAGGGGCGCGACGACGGCGGCGGCCGATTCGAGGTACGGGCGGACGTCGGGGACGGTCCCGATGACCTGCACGCCGGCGTGGTTTTTCAGGGCTTTGACGCGGGGCGAGGGGTCTTTGCCGACGATCTGGAACTGCGCGTGCGGCAGCTTTTTGCGTACCAGTGGCAGCACTTCCCGGACGTACCATTGCACCGCTTCGACGTTGGGTTTGTAATTCATCACGCCGACGAACACGGCGGTCTGGCTTGAGATATCCGGTCGCGGGGAGAAGTACTCCAGGTCGACGCCGTTCTCGACGACGGCCAGGCCGGGGTGGTCGCGCAGGTGTTCGCGGTAGGTATTTGCCTCGGGCTCACTGACCACGGAGATGCGGTCGAAGCGGTCTTCGATGCCGGACTCGATTTTGGCGAGGCGTTTGGCTTCCTGGCCGTAGACCCACTTCATCGGGCCGGTGGCGGTCGCGGCGTAGGCGGCCCACTTGCGGCTGTCGACGTCGACGAGGTCCAGGACGTGGATCGGGCGTGGACCTGCGAGTTCCCGTGGGCGGTAGGCGGGGTGGGTGAGCAGGCGGGCGTAACGGATCATCCCGGTGCAGAAGGTGAGGACCGCGTCGAAGGGCCGCTGACCGTGCCAGTGGACAATTTTTTTGGCGAGGCGTGGGTCGTAGAACAGGCTGGGTGTGGCGGCCTGTCCGCGTATCACTGCGGCGGCCCCGCGTGCCCGTGTGACTATCTTGGAGGTCTTCTGGATCGCCACACGCCCGGCCAACTGCGAGAGCACTTGGCGCTGCTCGACGGTGACCTCTTCGTCGCTTGTGCAGGCCAGGCCGACTTCGAAATGGCGCGACAGGAGTTTGAGCAGGTGGTAGCTGCGGATCCGGTCGCCGCGGTCCGGGGGGTACGGGACGCGGTGCGTCAGCAGAAGCACCCGACGGGTCGGGCGGTGAGATTGCAATCCCAATGCAGCCATAACCTGTTCATCGGCTGATCGGGCGTGTGGTGTGGGTGGTTGCGTTGCGGGTCCGGTAATCGCGTGAAAAAAAAGCCCACGTTCCAGGGACGTGGGCTTCGGTTTATAAATCAATGTCCGTGGCCCGGGATCGCTTCAGCGATTTACATCGGTGGGTCCTGGTCTTCGACGGATTCGATCTGGTCGCGGACGCCGGTGGCGCCGGACTTGGGGATGACCACGGCACAGTAGGGGTAGGTCAGGACCTGCCCGGCCATCATGTCAGCGGCCGGGCGGTTGGCTTGACCGTAGATGTAGAGGTTGTCGCCCTCCTGGTGGACGGTGGTGATGTTGATCCAGTAGCCGGATGTGGGCATCTCGCCGAGTGTCGCTAGCACGACGGCCTCGTTGTAGAAATTAACGTCGCGTCCGATCAGGTCGCCGGCACCCAGGGCGTCAAGCTCTGACTTGCTGTTGATCAGAGTGACAGCGGGTTCCTTGAGCGCGGGGTGCCCGCCGATGACGGTGTGGAGGATCTCGACCGGCTCGGCGAGGTCCATCGTCTGGTAAGGCATCACATCAGGTACGGTCTCACAGCCAGACAAAACCGAGAGGCACAGCATCACGGTCAAAGTGATGATCATCTTAGGGGTGGCGAGCATGGCGTGGGTCTCCGGGTCGGGGCGTGACGTGATGCGGGTCAGGAGCGATCACTATACCGGATCGCGTCGGGGTGGTCACGGCCGCTTCGAGAGGATCATCCCGTGGAACGGTCGGCCCTCGCGGCGGTACTTGCGTTCGAAGTTGGTGCCGACCATTTCGCCGTCGCCGGCGGATTTGGGGCTCTCAAACGGCTGGCGGTCGAACAGGTCGGTGACCTTGGCGGCGTGTTCCTGCATCCATTGGAAGTAATCGCTGTGGTCGGTGGCGATGCGGATGCGGGGGGATGTGGACACCTGTTCGCCAACCTGGACGGTGGGACGGACGGACGATCCCCCGGCAGAGCCGGGGGCTGAGGGAACGTGATTCGTTTCGGCGGGGATCAGGACGCGGTGCAGTTCGCGGAGGAAGTCGGCCTGGATCAGGCGGCGTTTGTGGTGGCGTTTCTTGGGCCAGGGGTCCGGGAAGTAGATATGGACCTGCTGGAAGACGGCGTCGGGGACGTAGTGCCTGACGAACATGTCGGCATCGCAGCGCAGCAGTCGGACGTTATCAAAACCTCTTCGGCGAGCGCGGTCGGCGGCGTAGCGCCAGAAGGATTTGGCCCATTCGATGCCCAGGAAATCCACGCCGGGGTAGAGCTG
>JAJDCT010000244.1 GCA_029260695.1 Phycisphaeraceae bacterium | reverse complement strand
GGACGATTATCCCGACTTTGCCAGATATGTCGGTCAGGCGATCCAACACGGCCAGGCCGAGCGCGGCGTGCTGCTGTGCGGTTCGGGTGTCGGTGCGAGCATCGCTGCGAACAAGCAGGACGGCGTCCGGGCCGCGGTCTGCCACGACACCTACTCCGCGGGGCAGGGGGTCGAGCACGACGACATGAACGTCCTGTGTGTTGGCGCAAGGATCGTCGGCGAGGCGGTAGCGGTAGAGTTGGTCAGGGCTTTCGTCAACGCACACTTCACGGCGGAAGAGCGCCACGCCCGCCGGCTTGAAAAAGTCAACGCGATCGAAGCCGCTCACTGATGTAGCGGATCCCGGCTGCTAGAGATCAGGGGGACTGGGGCTGCGTTGCGGGGCCTTGCACCTCAGCGGGCTCGTCTTGCCTCACACCGCTGCCGACATCAAGGAGACTGGGCCTGTTTTCTAGCACAGGGGTGGCCGGCTTAAAAGTCGCCAGCGACGTTTGCAATTCAGTCACCGCCAGCAAGCTCATCGCTGTGGGCGCCAACGCCAAACGGTTATCCCAGGGAGCCATGCGCACGCCGCCGCGTGCAGCGACACGGTCACGGACGTAGTAGCAAGCCGCGTCGTCCATCATCAGCTGACCGACGAAACGGGCCGAGTAACCTGCGGACAGCAGCCAACCCAACTTGTCCCGGCCTTCTGTCACTCGGTCATCGCGCAGTACGATCGACAAGAACATCAAAGGCTGGGCGTTGCGCCAATCGGGGTTAGGCGGGCTGCCCGATGGGCCAGGACTCAAGACAAATCCTCCCAGGACATCGTCTGGGCCTAGCGTGGGTGTCTCGATTACCTGGTGCTGGCACAGCCGATCAATGACCGACGCGAGGATAGCCCGCCGCCGGGTAAGTTCTTCCTGCTTGTCCCCGCTGGGGTCGGTGTCCGCCAACAAGCCGCCTGCCCGCTCGTTCGCCATCACCAGCCAGGGCATGGCTGCGAGGTTGGGGACGCCATCGTCCCGGCCCCACAGTTGGTCCATCAGGGCCCAGACCGCCTGACCAAACCGCTGTTCCCGGGTCCTTTCGTATAAAGTCGCCAACGCCGCAGACGCGAGCGCCGCATCTCCCTGATTTAATCCGATTTCATCACCCGCGATGTCGTGTTCGACAAGCGATAACAGCCGTTCCCCCAGCCGGTCACGCAATGCCTGATCGGACTCCGCTACAGAGGCTTCTAACAGCGTCAACAAGACCAGTGCCAGTACCCGAGGCTCCGGCGTGTCCCCATCCTCCAACATGCGCTGGCCAAGATTCACCGCGGCCCGAGTGGCTCGCCTTGAGTACGCGGCCACACTCTGGTCGAACGGCCGGGCGGTGGTGAGGTACCGGCTGTAATGCACCACCGCGTAGCTTGCAAGCGCCGCCTGATCGTCGCTGGCAAGCAGCGGGTCATACCGTCCGCTGGTCGGGTGATATGTCCCACGCACCTGACCGTCCGAAGTAAATCGGTTGTAGAGGTGCTCAATCAGGCGATCGCTGATACCCCCAAGATCGCGCTCACCGACTGCGTATCGCGGCAGGTCACCGCTTGACCGCACCAGGGTCTTAGGCTCAGAGCCCGCAAACGGACGCACGACATGGATCGTCTGGAAACGTGCCAGGCCAGTCCCCCCGGGTCGACCAAGCTTCTTCACAGCCGAGCGACCCTTACCCAGGCCCTTAAGCCCCAGCACCAACTGACTCGACGGTGCTATGTTCCGTGATGCCGCATCCCCAGGCCAGATCCACGACCACGACCCACGCTTGGCATCCACAAACGCCAGGCCGTGATAACAAGGTGCGAAACGCGTGTACACCTCGTCGGGCTCCGCGTCCGACGGCACCGTCACCGTACGCAGCCCAAAAGCCAGCTCAAGGTCGACACTCAGATTCGAGCTGACCTCCGCTACCGTCACCACTTCCGATTCCCGTAGCTCCCGGCCCGCCAACACCGCGCGCAAACGGATATCGGCCAGGCGCTCTCGTACACCCGCCTCAGCGCTCTGGGTCGCCGACAACAGCAACGGAACCAAATCAACCGATTGACCGGGCCCGTCAAGCGCGTTGTGCAGGTCCTCACGATAGGCCTCGCCCTCCCCCATCACGACCCCCTGGTTCCGCAAGACCAGCCTCACTCCGATCAGCCCGGTGACCGGGATGGGCTTGGCCCCCTGCCGGGTGTCGGAGGCCTCACTAAGCCAAACCTCGACCTGCTTGTAGGCCCGCTTGGCGTGGCTCTTATCCAGTAGTGGCGCATCGATCTGGGGCTCAGCCTCCACACCCTGCGCCCGCGCAACCGGCAAAACCATCACAGCCCCCAGCACCCCACACACGGCCCACACCGCCCAAACGAGGCTTTTCGGCGACTGCACCCGCTCCCGGGTGTTGCACCAAAGCCCCATCCAAGCGTTCAGAGACATATGACCCGCAGGCTTGTATTTTTTCATCTATAGACCGTATATAGGTTTATAATCTATTCTCGGGCAAGATTAACCAATGGCACGCCCATTGATGGTATCTTAGCGTCCTGACGAGGAGACACCCATGATTAATGCAGTTTTCATCATGAACGCCGATCAGATCGCCAAACGGCGTAAGATCATCATCCTTGCGATGCTGACGTTCGCGGCCCTGTGCTAGGCCACGAATCCAGA
>JAJDCT010000243.1 GCA_029260695.1 Phycisphaeraceae bacterium | reverse complement strand
ACCCAGGTCGACCCCGACGGGGTGCTGGTGGTGTACGCCGACGGGCAGGGGCTGGTCTCGCTGATCGATAAGGGGGTCCAGCGTGAGGGTGACGCCAACGAGTTGGAGATGTGGCCGAAGATCAGAGATGCGCTTGGGTTGGCGGGCCTGAACTCGGCGGTGTGGTCGGCAGGGTTTGATGGCAAGGACTGGCGCAGCGACATGTTCGTCGACGCCCCGGCCCCCCGGACGGGTTTATTGTCGCTGCTCGACGGCGAACCGATCACGGACCAGGAACTGGAATCCGTGCCCGCCGAGGCGACCTGGATGCTCGCGACACGGTTTGATTTAAGCGTGTTGTTGGACAACGTGCGGGAGGCGGTCAACGAGATCGACCCGGAGATGTCGCCCAAACTCGAAGACGCCTTGGCGCAGGGCAACGCGATCACCGGGATCGATATCGAGGCGGACCTGATCCGATCGCTGGGCTCTGCCTGGTTGGTCTACACCGACCCCGGCGCGACAGGCAGTGGGATACTGGGTTTGTGCGTGGTCAACCCGTTGAAGGATGCGGAGAAGGCGGAACAGGCGCTCACCGCGCTGCAGTCGATCGCCAACAGGCTGATGGGCCAGGCCGGGGCCCCTGAGATGCACATCCGTTTCCACACGACGACCGACGGGGGCATGACACTTAACAGCTTGGGTATCCCGTTCGTTTCCCCGACGTGGTCGGTGCATGACGGGAAGCTTTACCTTGGCTTGTACCCCCAGACCGTGTTGAACGCGGGTGATCGGGTTCGGGCCGGGGCCGCTTCCGGTGGAGCCGGGGGCGGGTCGATCCTGACCAATGAAAAATACCAGGCGGTGCGAGCCCGGCTAGGGGGTGGCGAAGCGAGTGCGGTTGTTTTTTCAGACCTGCCAATCACCGCCGAGGACTCGTACCAGAACCTTGTCATGATGTCGCAGATGGGTTCGGGGATGCTGGCGATGTTTGGTGCCGACTCGATGCCGATGCTGCTGCCGCCCTACGCCCGGATCGAGCCTTACCTGGCACCCGCCGGGCAGGTCGCATGGAGCGACGACACCGGCTACCACTCCCGGAGCATCTCCCCGTTCCCCGGCTCGATGATGCTCGGGCCTCAGGGCGGGACCAACGCGACGATGAGCGCCCCGATGCTGGTCGGGATCATGCTCCCGGCACTCGGCGCGGCCAGGCGGTCGGCCAGGCAGGTGCACAGCATGAGTAACGCTCGGCAGTTACTTATCGCCATGATTGCTTATTCAGTTGATGGGGACGACACCTTCCCGGAAGACATTGTGACGCCGCTTGAAATGGGTTACCTCGATAACCCGTCTACTTATCTGTCCAAGGCATCGGGCAAGCGCTTGCCCCCGATGTTCAACGCGCTGTCCAAAGCAGAGCAGGCGCAATGGTTGCGCCAGAACGCGTCGTACATACTGATCCCCACGCACAAGTGGTCCGAATTGAAGA
The DNA here is from genome assembly GCA_029260695.1 of Phycisphaeraceae bacterium. Classification (GTDB taxonomy): domain Bacteria; phylum Planctomycetota; class Phycisphaerae; order Phycisphaerales; family Phycisphaeraceae; genus JAJRRS01. Next base: position 3,714 of record JAJDCT010000243.1, on the reverse strand, counting down.
ACCCATCAGAAACAATCTGCCTTTTTGAGCTGCCTCAGGACGCGTCGAACCAGGAAAGGCTCGCGATCGGTTTCGCGGATGGCCACGTCCAGGCGATGCCTGTATGGGAAGCCGAAGCGAGGATACTGGATCAGACCGGCAAGACGCTGGAAGAGCTGATCGAACGTCAGCAGAATTATCAACCACCCGTGAAACAACAAGGCGCACCCGCTGCGCCGTAGCGAATATCGGTTAGGTAACCACAGAGTCGTGCATCAATAGCCGGCAGGGGCGTTGATTCATCAGCCCCTGTGCTGTTGTCATGCCACGCCCAGAGTTTTTGCCAGACCGCCGGCGATGACGGTTTTGGGGGTTGAAGAGTTGACCCAGACACCGATCGGAAAGACGTCGGTTGAGCCGACCGGCCGCGATCTGGATTGCACGCTGTAATCCCAGCGAAAACAACTCGCCGTGTTATCACGAAACGGGGGTTTTGTTTGTATTGCCCCACGGCGCCATTGCCCTGAATGTTAATTAGTGAGTATACGTAGCCGGTTTGTGTCGACCGATCAATCGGAACAAAGATGTGTTCGCAATCACGTCGTTGTGCAGCAGTCGCATTGCTTTTTTTTACAAATACCCGTCAATTTCATTGACAGGTTTTGTTCGGGTAGATAGCTTGGCATGTGCAATCACAACGTTGCATCAACTTCTCTGGAGGCACATCATGCGATCTTACTCGGCAATCAGAGTTTTCTGTTTCGTGGCTACGTCTGCGTTATCACTCGGCACGGTTCATGCGGTGCAGCCGCTTGATCCGGCGGACAAGTACGACCTCGATCTCGGTGTTCCATCTGACCTATTCATACCGACGGATGTCACATTGATCTCCGGCGGGCTTCCCGGATCACACAGCGGTTCGGGGACCATGCTGGACGGGCAGTGGTTCCTTTCGCACGGGCACTATCCAGGCAGTGGCCCAGATGGCGTTAAGCCCCCCTTGCCACGTAAAGAAATCGTTGTCGATGGGGTTACTTACTTTAGCAGTCTGTTTGATCCTGATGTGAGTGACCCGCGTGAGCCTAAGCAAATCTCGGGCGACCTATTTCTTGTGAAGCTTATGGGCAGCAATGACCTTCCGGCCACGGTGTCGGGCGTACAGATACCTTTGCCGATGCAGTACCCGCTTAAAGGGATGGTCGCAACGATCGGAGGGTTTGGGGATACACTTTGGGATGGGGAGGGGGAGGAACCTCCAGGGTATGACCGCGAGCGTGGCAAATTGCGTTGGGGTAAGCGGTTACTAGCTCCAACGCCCGGGCTCGGAAGGTTGACGTACGTGCCATGGAGCACACTCGAGGCACAGTTTCAAGCTAAGTATGCTTCTACGGTAAAAAGTGGGGATTCCGGGAGCGGTCATTTTGTACGCGATGGATGGGACTGGCGATACTTTGGGACCCACGAGGCCCCTGATGTCGCGAGATTTCAAAGCACGATTGCTCAGACCATCCCGGGGTTTGAGTTTTCCGGAAACAGCACGACACCCGTTGCCACCGCTTCCTGGGGTTCTGGGGCCTCGGGCGACTGGGGTGTGGGTGCAAATTGGCTAGCGGGGACCTTGCCTACCTCGGCGGACACCGTGTGGATAGATCAACCGGCTACGGTGCAAGTCGACTCGGGCGTTGCGCAGGGCGGCGACCTGTTTGTCGGATCGGCCTTGCCTGCCGGTTCCTATGCCAAGGCCAGCATACAGGGCGGAACCCTGGAGCTGGCGGATACGCTCTATCTGGGAGCCGATCCCCAGACGCGCGGCGAAGCCGATCTCGGCTCGGGGAGCTTGATCTCGCGGCGCACCTATGTGGGCTATCGAGGCGAGGGGTCATTTACCCAGACAGGTGGGAGCCACGAGGTTGAGGGGTTGTTGGTTGTCGGCAAAGCGTCGGGCAGCCAGGGGGACTATACCATTTCGGGGTCTCAGTCCTCACTGAGGGCGAGAAGTATTGTGGTTGCAGCGGAACCCGGCAGCAACGGAACAATCACTGTTAACGATGCTCAGCAGGTACAGGCTGGATTCCTTACCGTGGGCCATGATGGGGTGGGCGTGCTAAATCAAGGTGGCGGCCTGATTGATGTCAAAGAACTTTCGATTGGCCTGTCGCCCGGGAGTATCGGATCGTACAACCTGTCGGGTGGCACGATTAATGTGGAAACCGTGGAAGTTGGCGGCCTTAGGGAAGACGCCATGGGTGCACAGGGCCAGGGCACATTGACATACTCGGGGGGTAATTTAAACGTTACGGGGTCACTACAATTAAACCCTAATGGCCGGCTCGTTATCGACGACGCGACGCTTACGATTCAACCCAATACGTCCTTGGACGTGACAAACAGTTCTAATCCCACGGAAGCAGAAGTACTGTTTGATCCCATTCTGGGGGGGACACTTGCGTTCCCAGGGAGAACCATGATAAACCTTGCTGGTTTGCGCCTACTTAATGCGGGGGTTGCCACGCTGGACATCACACCCAATTCATTGGTTATCCACGGCCCCAATTCTGATCCCGAATTGTTTGGGCATTTCAACCCGCACTTTGCACATCTAGATGGAACGACCCTGGTCGTGGGCGACGGCGAGGGTTTCACCGCCGCAGGTTTAATAGCTGACCCGGTGGTGGTGCAAGATGGAGGGGCCATCGCGACCCCCGCGGGAGAAGGGCTTAACCTCAGGGGTCTTACCATGTCGCCCCTGGCTTCGGTTGATCTTGGTAATGCGACCCTCTTTATCGGCGGCACTGACCCGTCAACGGTCTATGGATCGGGTTTTAGCTCCGGAGATATAGTGGTTGACGAACGGGCAACGCTACAGGCGGCTGAAACAGTCTTAAGCCCGATCATTTTAGTAGGAGGCCATCTAGCCCTTGCCCCGGGCGAGACAGATCTGATGGTAAACGCTCCTGTACTTCTAATTGAAGAGGGTAGTATTGTTGCGCAAGCCGGCGAATCAATCTCTCTTTTGCAAGGCCTAAAGTCAGAGGATGAAGGCCCGGATTCGAGCGTGAAGCTGGGAGGTGGCTCGCTTGTTGTGCCAACGGGGACGACGTCGAATATCTCTCCCGCGGTTGGATTTCAGGCCGCAGCGATAGCGATCACGTCGGGCGGGGTTTTAGATGCTGGGGGCACGGTTAATGTGGATGCCGTGGAAATTGGTAGCCTTGGGGAAGGCGCGTTGGGTGGCACATTGACTTACTCGGGGGGTAATTTAAACGTTACGGGGTCACTAAAAATACACCCAAGTAGCCTGCTCGTGATCGAAGGCGCGACGCTTACGATTCAACCCAATGCGTCCTTGAACCTGACATCCATTTTTAATCCCACGGAAGGAAAAGTACAGTTTGATCCCAGCCTTGGTGGGACACTTGCGTTCCCAGGGAGAACCACGGTAAACCTTACTGGTGTGTATCTTGATAATGCGGGCAGTGCCACGCTAGACATCACGCCCAACTCATTGGTTATTCACGGCCCCAATTCTGATCCCGGAATGTTTGGACAAGTCAACCCGCATTTTGCGCATCTAAATGGAACGACCATGGTCGTGGGCGACGCTGAGGGTTTCACCGCCGCAGGTATAATACTTGACCCGGTGGTGGTGCAAGATGGAGGGGCCATCGCGACTCCCGCGGGCGAAAAGCTTAACCTGTTCAGGGGTCTTACCATGTCGCCCTTGGCTTCGGTTGA